>DALYDP010000001.1:0-45500 GCA_031973095.1 Candidatus Peribacteraceae bacterium
CGTCTCGGCGCGGCCGAGCCGCGACGGATAGTCCGTAGACGAAGCCGGGTCAGGCCTTGAACGGGCTCTTGTACGTTGCGGAGGATCCGAGCTCTTCCTCGATGCGGAGGAGTTCGTTGTACTTGCAGATGCGGTCCGTGCGGGAGAGGGAACCGGTCTTGATCTGGCCCGTGCGGAGACCCACCGCAAGGTGCGCGATGAAGGTGTCTTCCGTCTCGCCGGAGCGGTGCGAGGAGATGGCGGTCCAGCCGGCCTTCTGCGCCATCTGGATGGCGTCGACCGTTTCGGAGACCGAACCGATCTGATTCAACTTGATGAGGACGGAGTTGGCGGCTTTCGACTCGATGGCCTTCGTGATGAATTCGACGTTCGTGACGAGGAGGTCGTCGCCGACGATCTGGACCTTCGAGCCCATCGTCTGGACCATGGACTGGAAGCCTTCCCAGTCGCTTTCGGCGTGGCTGTCCTCGATCGAGACGATCGGGTACTTGGCGCAGAGTTCGCCGTAGTAGGCCGTGAGCTCGGCGGAGCTGAGGACCTTGCCGTCGATGTGGTACGCGCCGTCCTTGTAGAACTCGGACGCGGCGGCGTCGATCGCGAGCTGCATCTTGCCCGTGTAGCCGGCTTTCTCGATCGCCTTCGTGAGCGTGCCGAACGCGTCGAAGCTGTTTTGGAGGTGCGGGGCGAAGCCGCCTTCGTCGCCGACCGCGGTGACGTGGCCGCCTTCCTTGAGGATCGACTTGAGCGCGTGGAACGTTTCGGCGCCGGCGCGGAGGGCATCGGCGAAGGTGGAGAATCCCGTCGGGACGATCATGCACTCCTGGAAGGAGAGTCCGCTGTCGGCGTGCGCGCCGCCATTGATGACGTTCATGAGCGGGGTCGGGAGCAGCGTGGCGTCCTGCGTGCCGAAGTGGTCGGCGAGCGACTTCCAGAGCGGCTTCTTTTCCGAGATCGCGCGGGCGCGGGAGACAGCCATGGACACGCCGAGGATGGCGTTGGCTCCGAGATTCGCCTTGTTCGGCGTGCCGTCGAGGTCGAGCATCTTCTTGTCGATCGCGCGCTGGTCATTCGCTTCCTGACCAACGATCGCCGAGGCGATCGTCTGGTTTACATTCGAGACCGCCTTCAGAACAGATTTTCCAAGATAGTTCTGCTTATCGCCGTCGCGGAGCTCAAGGGCTTCGTGCGAACCGGTGGAAGCGCCGGAAGGAACGGCAGCGCGGCCGAAGGAGCCGTCGCTGAGCGTGCAGTCGACTTCGACCGTGGGGTTGCCGCGGGAGTCGAGGATTTGGCGGGCTTTGAGGGAAGCGATCGTGGGCATGGTGAAAAGGAAGGAATGTACCCGTATGGCGTACCATCCGGCCGCTTTTTGAACAAGGGTGTAAGGAGGGGTTTTTGAAATACGAGGAGGTAATTTCCGATTTCAGGTTCTTAGACCGTTGCATGGGGAGGTGGCGGAGCGTATAAGCGCGGCTTGTCTTCTTCCTGTATGACTATGACTTCTCTTAATCAGCGGCTTATAGCTCAAGCGGATACGTTCTCGATGTTCGGGTTCCCGGGTGCGGGAAAAGAAACCGTCACGAAGCCGCTCATCGCTTCGCTGCAGGAAGTAGGCATCAAAACGACCGTCATGGAGGTGGGCGACATCGTGCGAAGCCATATCAGGCGGCTCACGGAATTCGGATGTTACGTGAAGACTTTGTCCAAAGGGGGACTTGTTCCGGATGGGCGGATCATCCCGGTTATTCAGGAGCGCATCGGTGAATTGGATACGGAGAGCGATTGGTTCTTGGACGGTTTTCCGCGCAGCGTCGCGCAGGTTCCGGCGTACGAAGGGGTAATCGAGAAGTATGGTCGAACGGATCTCATGATCTATTTGCAGCTCGATCCTGATCCGCAAATCGAACGCGAGATTTCGGAAGGGCGCATGCGGTTGCGTGGTGAGCTTGCGATGGCCAATGGAAAAGCGCCCCGTGAAGACGATGTATCGCCGATTGCGCGCAAAAAGCGTTTGGAAGAATCCGCTGTTCTCTATGACGTGGCCGCGTGCTTGCGCGAGCAGAACAAAGTTATCGTGGTCGATGCATCGCGAGCGAAGGATGTGGTGTGCAGGGAGATTTTTGATCTTTTCCAATTACATCGGGAAGTGAATGGTTCGAAGGTCAACGCGTGAGCACGAGGAAATGAAGCCGTTCATGGGCCTTTCGGCAAGATCAGGGTGACGGTATTTGAAATTGGAAGGAGAACCCTTGATTCGTCCTTACCATGGAGGTGCCGCTGCGGCGGCAGGGGTTTGTTTTCTCGTCGCTCTCCCGCGGCTGCGGGATCGCGGCACTGAGCTACGACGGCATTCCTGGAACAAAAGAGCGGGCCTGCCCGCCGAAGCCCGGAGGGCGAAGGTGGGCGGAGTGTACTAGGCCAGAGGGGGTCGGCGCCACGGTTTCCGGTCCTTTATCGAAGCCGCGCAGCGACGTGGTATCCCGAGGACAAAATGTTTGATTCCCGGTTCGTCTGATGGATGTCGCCGTACTCCGCCGTGAGTACGTTTTTGAAGAGCAGTGTGAACTTGGCCAGCAGGAACCAAAACAGCTTGAAGGGCCTTTCGCCCAGCGTGGTGCACTGGAAGCCGAGCCGCTGGAAGAGGACGGCGAGTGTTTCGATCGTGTTCGTTTCTGCGGCCAGCTCGACGACGTCGAAATCCCGCAGCAGGTGGCGCAGGCCGTACGGCGTGTAGCGGAAGTAGTCGACCGGTGTTTCATGCAGCGGGTAGACGAAGCGCGTCGTGAGCAGCAGCAGGCCCCCTGGTTTCAGCACGCGGCGGATTTCGGCGATCGCTTTTTCGGGCGTGTGCAGGTGTTCGAGTACTTCGGTCAGTAGCACGACGTCGAACGCCGTCGCCGGCAGTGCCGAGAGGTCGTGCGCGTCCGCGACGTAATCGAGCGGGATGCCCGGGCGTTCCTTGGTGTCCACGGTCACGGCGTTCGGGAACATCGCGACGTACGGTTTGTTGCCGCTGCCGATGTCGAGTGTTTTCGCGTCGGTCGCGTACTTCTTCAAGAACGCTTCCAGCCGCGGCCGGGTGATTTTCCGCGTGAGGCCGAGCGTGTCGACGAGCGCCATGCCGGTATGTTACCAGACGTCGCGTGAAATGGATCCGTCCGTGCGCATTGGGTACGCAAGGAAACGAGCCCGCGTCGGGCAAGCGGGTTGGAGGCGTGGAATACGGAGAGGGGATGGAGCCGTCGACCAGGATTGAATGGTTCGGCGTAGCTCACCACCGACCACCTCCTTACCATGGAGGTGCCGCTGCGGCGGCAGGGGTTTGTTTTCTCGTCGCTCTCCCGCGGCTGCGGGATCGCGGCACTGAGCTACGACGGCGTTATCGATGGATGCGAGATGGAGCCGTCGACCAGGATTGAACTGGCGACCACCTCCTTACCATGGAGGTGCTCTACCACTGAGCTACGACGGCATTCCTGGAACAAAAGAGCGGGCCTGCCCGCCGAAGCTCGGAGGGCGAAGGTGGGCGGAGTGTACTAGGCCGAGGGGGTCGGCGCCACGGTTTCCGACCAGGATTGCGGGGGAAGAGCTTTTTGCAACCGGAGGGTGTTTAGGAGCGTATGGAGGCCGAGAAGGGCACATTTCAGGCGTCGCTCGCTTACCGGGACCCCGAGGAGGGCAAGGACATCGTCCTTGGTCAACTTCAACGCATCGTCGATCGGCATGCCCATCAGCTTCTCCGAAAGGAGCGACATTCCCGCTTGGCTAATGGCGCATCCGTCACCGTGCCATCCGACGTTGCGTATGATGCCGTCCTCGATGAGTTGTAACCGCACGCGGTCGCCGCAGCTGAGGTTCACTTCCTCGTGTTCGCACGTGGCCCCGTCGATCGGCACGGCGTGACGCGGGTGCTTGTAGTGGTCGAGGATTTGGTCGGCGTAGAGGTCCATGTGAGTAGCGGGTAGCAACGAGCGTGTGGCGGATGCGACGAGCGAGTAGTGGGTAGTAGTAGATGACATTGTGCTATCCGCCACGCGCTACCCGCTCATTATCGAAGGAGAATTTTTCGTGCCTGGAGAATTGCTGGTTTCAGCATTCGTATGTCTTCTTCGTTCGTGTAGAGCCCGATAGACGCGCGGACGGATGCTTCGATGCCGAGCGCGGCGTGGAGCGGCTGCGCGCAATGGTGACCCGCGCGCACGCAGACGCCGGCATCACCGAGGATCTGCGCCGCGTCGTGCGGATGGACGTCCTCGATCGTGAATGATACGCAGCCGAAGGCCGATGAGTCGCAGGACCTGCCCGCCAAAGCCTTGGCGCCGGCGGGGCCGAGGATACGCAGGCCATCCACGGAGCGGAGTTCTTGCAACAGTAATTCCATCATTGCGGCTTCGTGCGCGATCCGGTCTTCCCACGGGATGGTCGCTTGCCACGCGAGCGCGGCGGACCATCCGATGGCAGGAACTATCGGGGGCGTGCCCGCTTCGAACCGCGCGGCGTCGTCCGCCGGCATGAAGCCGTCGTCGTGGACATCGCGCACCATGCCGCCGCCTGTGAGGAACGGGGGCATGGAAGCAAGGACATCTGTTTTTCCATAGAGGGCGCCGACGCCCGTGGGGCCGTACGTTTTGTGGCTACTCAACGCGAGCAGATCGCAATCGAGTTCCTTCACGTCGATCCGCGCATGGGCAGCGAGTTGTGCGGCATCCACGCACGCGAGGGCGCCGTGTTTCTTTGCGAGGGCGATGAGTTTTTTCAGGTCAGGGCGCGTGCCGAGCACGTTGCTTTGACCGGTGACAGCGAGCAGGCGCACGCGGCCGTCATGGAACGCCGCATCCACGTCTTCTTGTTGCAACGTGCCGTCAGGGTTGATGCCGATCCACCGGACGGCGATGCCACGGGCCGTGGCCGCTTGCAGCCAAGGGAGCGCGTTGCTGTGGTGTTCGAGACGGGTGATCGCGATCGCGTCGTCTTCGCCCCAGCGTTCCGAGAGCGTGCGGGCGGCGAGGTTCAGCGCTTCCGTCGCGTTTTTCGTGAAGATGATTTCCCGCGGCGACGCGTTCAGGAAATCGGCCACCGTCGAGCGTGCTTTTTCGTAGAGGGTCGTCGCATCGTCGGCAAGCGCATGAAGCCCGCGATGCACGTTGCCCAGGCCGGAGCGCATCGCGCGTTCCATCGCCTCGATGGCGGGTGCGGGCATCTGCGTGGCCGCCGCGGAATCGAGGTACGCGATGCCCGGGCGCAACGCCAGGAACGGAAACTGCCGGCGGACGGACGCGTCGAGCCCCATGGACGGCCCAGTATAGGCCAATTCTTGGTGGGCAAGCCACCCGCCACGGGCTACAATTCCGCACGTTTTCTTCCCTTCCGAATGAACGAATCCACGCAACGCATCCTTGGTCGTATCCTGCTCGTCGGGCTCATCCTATGGGGCGGTTATACCGTTATCGCGTACTTCGCGGTACCCGTGCACCAGTCCGCCATGCTTAATGACGCGGGGCGGAGGTTCGTCGAATCCGCATGCCAAGGCCGCGGTGAGCTTTGCAACGGCATCGCTACGGTGCCGGCAACGTTCTTTTCGGCGCTCTCTTCGCTTTCCGCATTCGCGGTCTACATTTTCCTGAGCCTCATCCTTCTCGGGGCGTTCGTCGCCCGTACGTTCCTGCGCGAAGAACGGTGGGCGCTCCAGGTGCGTTTGTCGCCCCTCATCGTCGTGGGATTATTCATTCTGTCGTCGTGGGCGCTTTTGACCGGTATGTCGTTTAGCAGCAACGGAGGACTTCCCATGAACCGCGTGATCGAACCTACCGCCTCGGTGTATCCGGACGTCGGGGTCGAGGGGCTTGCCGACTTGCGCGAGAATTTCGACGCGCTTCAGGAACGGGGATGTCTTTCGCCGATCGGGGCGACCGTCAGTGGCGCACAGGCGTATAATTACCGCTTCTCCTGCCTCCAAGTGGGGTTCGTAACGCGTGTGCTGACGCAGATACTCGTCTTGCTGCTCCTGATGTTCAACGTGTTGATCCTGGGTCGTGCCGCGTTGCACGGACTGCGTCTCAAGGACTTCGCCCCGTTGGCGGAGGGTGTGTTCAGCGCGGGTCTCGGTTCATGTCTCTTCATCGCGATGTTGTGGACCATCGCCATGACCGGCTTCTACACCGCCGCGGTCGGCTGGGGATTGCTCGTGGTCATCCCGGCTGCCGGATTCGTGCATAGCCGTTATTGGGTCAAGACGTTGTGGTCCGAGCGTTGTGATGTCGACCTCAAGCCGTGGGACTTGCGTCTCGTCGTGGCGTGGATCTTGCTTTCGTACCTCGCGTTCAACTTTCTCAACGTCGTGCGTCCGTTCCCGATCGGGTGGGATGACCTCGGCAGGTATTTGAATCAACCGAGGTTGCTCGTGAGCTACGGCTCGTTCATTCCCACGCTCTCCACGTTCAGTTGGGAATACGCCACGTCCGTCGGCTTCCTGCTCTTCGGGTACGACAGCATCTTCGGCGCCACGCTCTCCATGCTCATCAACTGGAGCGCAGGCCTGCTCGCGGTCTTGTCGGTCGTGCTCTTCGGCCGCGCGTACATGGGCGAGGGCCGCGGCGTTCTTTCCGCGCTGCTCTACTACAGCCTGCCGATGGTGGGCCACTTCTCCTTCGCGGACATGAAGGTCGATAACGCGATCTTCGCCATCGGCACGCTGTCGCTTTTGGCGGTGTTCATCGCCGTGGCGCCCCCGGATGCGGGTGAAGATGATGACGGAGAAATCGGCGCCTCCGCGTTGTGGTTGATCGCCTTGGCGGGACTCCTCTCCGGATTCGTGTTCGGCATGAAGCCCACCGCCATCATGGTGACGATGGGTGCCGGCGCGGTGATGTTCGGTGCGCGTCTCGGGTGGGCGGGCATGCTCGGCACGATGTTCCTCGCGTTCGCGGTGTTCGTGAAACAAGGTGTTTTACGCATCGCGGAGGTGTCAGGGAAGGTGTTCGGCGATACGCAGTTTCTCTCGGCAACGCCCTTGTTCGTCGTCTTGGTCATCATCGGACTGTGCCTCATCGCGTTCGCGTGCCGCGATAAAGTCGCTTTCCTTAAGTCTCTTTCCCTCCGCGTCGGCGTGTTTATCCTCGGGTTCGTCGTCGCCATCCTTCCGTGGATCGTGGCGAATAATGCGTCCTATGGGCGCGCCCCCTTGCGCTTGGAGCTTTCGTATGCGAACACCCTTTTGCCGTCGATCATCATCGACGGCAGTCCTGTCGATCCTCATGTTGATACCGTACGGTCGTTGCCGCCCGAATTGCAGGTCGATTCGAAAAACGCAGCGTGCGTTTCGACATCGAAGGCCGAAGAGCTCGACCGGTATTGGGGCAACTACCAGGGCATCGGCCATTATGCCGGATTGCCGTGGCGTGCCGTCATGAACATCGATACGTACGGGTATTACGTCACGCTGTTCCCGGGACTCTTGCTCGTCCCCCTCCTGCTTCTCGTGCCGTATTTCTGGACGCGCCGGGGCGCGTGGTCGCGCCTACTCCTCGGTTCCACCATCTTCATGGTCGTCGAGTGGACGTTCCTCGCCAACGGTATCGTGTGGTACGGCGTCGGCATGTTCCTCGGCCTCGTGATCCTCATGGAAGCGCTGGCCGTCTTTTCACCCACCGCCGCCACGCGCCGCACGGCCGGGGTGTTGATCGCGTTGTCGTTGCTCACCGCGTTCGCACACCGCATGTGGCAGTTTGACATGATGCAGAACATCTTCGAGTACCCGATGGGTAAGGTGGCTGCCTCCACGATGGAGGAGAGGACCATTCCGCATTACGACGACATTCGCGACGCCATCGAGGAGCGCCGCGTGGCCGCGCCCGACCGTCCGTACGTGTACCGCATGGGTACGTTCATTCCGTACTTCATCCCGCGCAATTTCGAGGTGTTGCCGCTCGCCGATAACCAGCTCGACATGTTCAATTGCCTCTACCAGGAGCGTGATGCCGCGCTCACGCTCAAGCGCCTCCAGACGCTCGGGTTCAACAGCATGATCTTCGATCTCAACACGCACACGATCGAAAAGGATCCGAACGGAAGCCTGCACAAGAAGGTCCAGGCGTTCGTGGATTTCGTGAACACGCCCGATCTCGGTATTCAAATCGTCGTGAACGACCCCGGAGCGGGCATTGCTTTCATCCTCTTGCCATGAACATTGCGGTCATTCCGGCGCTCAACGAAGCCACGCGTATCGATGCGGTGGTGAAGGCCGCGTTGCCCCACGTGGACCGCGTGATCGTGGTCGACGACTGTTCGAAGGACGGCACGGGGGACGTCGCGCGCGCGACGGGGGCGTTCGTCGTGCGACATCCCGAGAATTGCGGCGCGGGTGCCGCGACGATGACGGGTATCGAAGCGGCCCGTCGCATGGGGGCGACGGCGATCGTCACGCTCGACGCGGATGAGCAGCACGATCCCAGGGAAATCCCGGCCCTCCTCGCCGCGCTCGCGACGGACGTCGACATCGTGTTCGCCAACCGTTTCGGGCAAAAGAACAAAATCCCGTTCGTCCGGCGCGTGTTCAATGCGCTCGGCAACCTCGTGACGCTCGTCGCCACGGGCATGTGGGTGAGCGACAGCCAGTGCGGCTTCAAAGCGTTCGGGCACCGCGCGGTCCGCGAGATCGACCTGCGCATGAGCGGATTCGAGTTTTGTACCGAAATCGTCCGCGAATGCGTGCGGCGCAAATGGACGTATGCTCAGGTGCCGGTGAAAGTGCTCTACTCCGAATACACATTGGCCAAAGGCCAGTCGTTCGCCAACGGCGTGAAGACCGCGCTTAAAATTCTGCTACGATCCTTCTTGCGATGACCGTCACCCCCTACCAAATCATCGTTCCCGTACTTTCGTTCGTCGCGATCGCGTACGCGTGGAGTCTTTTCAAGCGTAATAGGAAAACATTGTGGGAGGTCGTCCTTTGGGCGCTCTTTTGGGGGGCAATCGCGGCAATCGCCATGTTCCCGCGATTGCTGACGTATCTCACGATAGCCACCGGCATCCGCAGTCAGGTGAACGCCGTCATCGTTACGGCCATCGGCGTGCTGACGTTCCTCATGTTCTCCGTAATCGTGCGGTTGGAGGAGTTGTCCCAGCGGTACGCGAAGATCATGCGCGTCCTTGCGCTTCGGGATGCCGGTTTGGATCAGAGGAAAGAGGGTGATTGACGGATGGCATTCAGCGAGAACGGTACGGTGGTATGATGTTCGTATGCGCGTTCGTTACGTCGGTGCGGAAGACTTCTTGAAGTCGCTCTTGCTGTATTTCATCGCAAGCTACATCGCGTTCTTCCTTGCGTCGGGTGGGTGGGTCGCGATCATGTATGTCATCGCCGGTTGGATTCCGTTCGTGGCGTCGTTCGTGATTGCCGGGATCGGTGTTGGTATCCAGCATGCTCGGGGTAAGCGATGGCTCCCCATTGATTACAACGCGGTCGCCGTTCTCATCGGCGTCCAAATCGTGGCGCTGCTCCTGAATCAAGCCGATAACGGTGATGCTCCGGGAAGTTCGTTTTTCCTCGAGCGTATTGTGCCGCCCCTTCGTGGCACGGCGGCCGTTTTCGAGCCGTATTTTTATTTGTTTTTCGGGGCGTATTTGGTGCTTACCCCCGTGTTCATCGTGTGGTTCGTGAGTCGGGCGACGATCGAAAAGCCCGTTATAAAGACGTAAAGACCCGTCAAGAAGGATGATAGACTGTTTCCGTGAAAACGATCCTCTTGGTCACGCCCTATTGGCGCGAACAGCATCGGTGGATGGTCAGCGGTTACAAGCTGGCCGATTTGTGGCAACGCCTGGGGTATCGGGTCGTGGTCGCGTGCATGGGATCCGAAACGAAAACGGAGAAAGTTTCGCATACGCTTACCGTGCACTCACGGAAGGACGTGTTTTTGAAAGACCCGTGGAACTATGGCATCGCCTTCGGGTTCGGCGGATACGTCGCGCGCCTCGCGAAGGAGGAGAAGCCCGACGTGATCGTGGTGAACAAGTTGCTCTTCTGGTCGTCACTCGCATCGTTCTCGCTTCGGCTGCGCGGGCATCGCGTCGTTCAGATCACCGACGCGCTCGTGGGCATGACATGGTGGCCCCGCTCGCGGTTCGCGAGGGTGTGCGCCGCGATCTACGCGTGGACGCTCGGATGGCTACTTCTGCTCAACGCGTCGCGCGTGGTGTTTTTCCATCCGCAGCCGGAGGGATTGATTCGCCGGCTCGGCATAGCAGGAAAATCACGGGTCATTCCCACGGGGATTGATCCTGCCAATTACGGAAAGGCGAATAGCGATAAGCGAGTAGCGGATAGCGTGTACAAAGAAACTGCTAACCGCTCTGCACTACCCGCTATCGTCATCACGTATGTCGGCCGTCTCGAATCGGTGAAGGGCGTCGATGATTTCTTGGCGGCCGCCGTCCCGCTGCTCACGGAATTCCCCGACATGAAGATCCAGGTTGCGGGCTGGTATCCCGAAGGCCATCCGCTCGTGGAACAGTACCAGCGCCAGGTTGCGTTCCTCGGCCTCCAGGACGACGTTCCGGGCGTGTTGGCGGGTACCGACCTCTTCGTGCTCCCCAGCTACAGCGAAGGCCTCAGCAACGCCCTCATGGAGGCCATGTCGTCGAAGTGCGCGTGCATCGCGTCGGACGTCGGCGGCAATAGGCTCCTCATCGAGAACGGCGTGTCGGGCCTGCTCTTTCCGGCGGGGGATCGGGAGGCGCTCCGGTCGCATATCCGTCGCGTGATTCAAGACCCCGCGAAGCGCGTGGCGATGGGTGAGGCGGCCCGCGCCAGGATCGACGCGGTGTTCAGTTGGGAAAAAGTAGGGAAGCAGTACGATGAATTGTTCCGTTCGATTGCATGAAGAAGGTCGTGCTCTACTCGGCGTTCGTGAGCCCGATGCGCAGCGGGGCGGAGGCGTGCGCCGAAGAAGTCGCCGCGCGCCTCAAAGACCGGTTCGATATCACCATCATCGCCGCGCGCATGCGGAAGGACCTGCCGATCGACGACGTGTTGCCCACGGGCGTGAAGGTGAAACGCGTCGGGTTCGGTTCGTCGATCGACAAGTGGCTCTACCCGATTTTGGCGCCCGCGGCGGCGGCCGCGATCCAGCCGGATATCGCGCACGCGGTGCTCGAATCGTTCGCGGGTTTGGCGATGGTTCTCTCAAAAAATACGCTGCCCACAGCCAAAAGGATCCTCACGTGTCAGAGCACGAACACGTCGTTGCTGTTGGCCCCGATGCACCGGGCGGCGCATCGCATCACCGTGATCAGCACGCCGCTCGTGGAGCGCGCGAAGCGGTTCGGGCGCGACGCCGTGCTCATTCCGAACGGCATCCGGTTTAAGGAGCTTGCGGAGGCCTCCATGGAGAGGGTGCCGGGGCGGATTCTGTTCGTCGGGCGTCTCGAACCCATGAAGGGGGTGGATACGTTGCTTCGGGCGTTTGCTGCCATGGTTCGTGGCTCGCATTCGCTCGCGCCTCACCATGACAGCGCGGCACACCTTCGCATCGTGGGTGACGGCTCCGAACGTCAACGTCTCGAACGCATGGCAGTGGAGCTCGGCATCGCCGATCGCGTTACGTTCGTCGGCAAAGTGAATCACGATCAGATCGCGTGCGAATACGCGTTCGCGGAAATTTTCTGCGGACTCTCACGGAGCGAAGCGTTCGGCAACGTGTTCATCGAGGCGCAGGCAGCCGGGTGTGCGGTCGTGGCCACGAACATCGGAGGCATTCCCGACATCGTCCACGAGGGCGTGACAGGACTCCTCGTTCCGCCGAACGACCCCGGTGCTGCGGCGGAGGCGATCGGCCGGTTGTTCCATGACTCGGCCTTGCGAAGCTGCCTAACCGAGGATGGGAGGAAGAATGCCGCCGGATACGATTGGAACGGTATTTCAGAGCGGTATGCGGCACTTTATGAGGAATTGACTAAATAATAAAAATAGTTCAAATTATTTATAAGATTTCAGCCGGAATCGCCGGCGTCCTATTCGCTCTTTGAAAGGAATGTACCTATGGGCCTTACCCGCCCGACCCACGTCCCGTCCACGTTCGACTACTGGGACAACGACGCCACCAGGTGGCCGGAGTTGTTCCGGGGCAAGCGCCCGTCGCAACGCAAGGAGTATCTCAGCAGTGTTGCGATCGAGAACGGCACGGGCACGGAGCTCCTGCGTTTTTACGCGGATATCATTTCCCACACCGACTTCGACGTCGCGAAGGCGGTCCAGAACACGACCGAGTTCAAGTATGGCGGTGCGATCAACGTCGCCCTCAACCAAGACAGGAAGCTCGGGCTGATCTGGAGCTACCGCCCTGTCGTCCCGCGCGCGAAAATCGACGATTACCGCGTCGCGTGGAAGCGGTTCGCGCATGTGCCGAGCAAGGAACCGCGTCCTGACTTGGTCGAAGCCTTCCTCGCGGAAGTCGTCCCTATGCTCGGCGACTGGTCCCTCGAGTTCGCTCGAGGCTACGGCGACGTCACGAAGACGGCCGTGCAGAACGCCGAGAACGAAGCCGAAGAGGAATTACAAGTTCGCTGCGTCGAACGCTTCGAGCTCGCGCTGATCGGCGAAGACATGGCCCAAAATCCCGCGTTGAACTGTTACTGTTTCGCGCGGATGGACGTGAGGGCTAAGCCCAAGGTCGGCCGCGATCTCTGGGAAAAGATAGCGCAACGGGCCGAATGGTTGACGCTTTCCGAGCTGGCGCAAGCCTTTCAGGATGGACACGTCCTGGATCCGTACACGTTGACCGCTTTGCAAGCCCTGCAGTTCACGCGGCCCGACTTGTACGCCCAGATCGCCACCTAACCGCGGCATAACAAACCCGCGGAGTTCCCCGGAATTCCGCAATTCCAGTACCGCTCCTGTCCCCACTAAGGGACAGGAGGAACCAGGACCACTTCGGTGGTCCTTTGGTCATGCCCGCTTCCCGAAGAACGCTTCGAGCATCGCCCCCGCCATGATGAGCGGATGCTTCATCGCGAACTTTTTTACCGCTGCCGAGCCTCCACCCCCCTGCGTTTGCACTCCCGTGCGGGCCTTTTTCCAGCGGTCGAGGTACTTGCGGATCATGCCCGCCAGCGTGTGTCGTAGGGCCTTTCTGGCGTCGAGGCGGTACTTCGAGGGTAGGAGAGCCACTGCCATCTCCATCGTCTCCAGGCGGTCGTAGAGGCCTTTTCCCGCGGCTGCGTTGAGAGCCGACGTACCCGAGACGTGCACACGGAATTTGCCGAGCGTGCGCGCTTCGAAGTACCAGTCGCTCTTGGCCAGACACCGCGTCCAGTACTCGGCGTCGAGGAACTGCGCCATCGTCGGGTGGAACGTTCCCGCGGCGTCGACGAGGCTACGACGCATGACGACGAAGCTCGGTTCGCCGATGGCGTTGGGCTTCAGGCCGCGGCTCATCCAGTCGACCAACTCCGGAATGCCTTCGTGCAGGCCCGGTTTCATGGTCTTCATGAATTCCGTGGCTTCGTCGTAGATCGCTTCCTTCGGGCTGTCGCCCATGAAGAGGTATGAGCGGTTTGCGGAGACAAATCCGACCGACGGATTGTTATCGAGAATTTCGCAGAGCGTTTTCAGGTACTCCGGTTCCCACACGTCGTCGTAGAAGAGGTAGGCGAGGTACGGTGCGTTCGCGTACGGGAGGCACGCATTCCAGTTCTCGCCGATCGTCCTGAGCGTGTCACTTTGGATAAAGCGAACCCGCGGGTCTTTGAGATACTCGGTGAGTGATTCCTTCAAGCCTGCCACGGCGTAGTCACGGCGAAGCGTAGCGGAGCCGGACGAAGCCGGGTCCCACGGCTGGTTGTGGATGATGCATTCCCAGTCCTTTTCGGTCTGAGCAAACAGGGAATCGAGCGCCTGCGTGAAGTACTCGACCTTCGGTTTATAGACCGGCATGAGGACCGAGACGCGTGCCATCTTAGTGTGTGGGGAGCGGTTTCTTGCTGCTTGGCGATCCCGCCGGGGCGCTGCGCCAGCCGTACTTCAGGAAGTACTTCGCGGCGTCCAAGATGTGCGCGCGGCCCGTGCGTTTCTTCAGCATCTTGAGGGGGCTGCCCTTCGAGAGGCGCGATTCGTTGTGGATCGCCTTCGCGTCCCTGAGCTGCACCACGCGCATCCCGTGGGCCCAGGATTCGCGGCAGAGCGTGATGTCGGACATGAAGAGGAAGTACCGCTCGTCATGGCCGCCCGTGGCCTCCAGGCACTTCCGCGTCATAAGGAACATGGCGCCCGTGATCCAATCGACTTCTTCCGCTTCATCCGTGAACACGATTGACGATTGGCGGTGCACATGCGGCTTGAAGATGCGTCGCCACATCATTTCGAACATTCGGGGGAATGGCCTGGCGCTGTCTTGTTCGTGTCCGTCGGGGTAGATGAGGCGTGGCGCGGCGATGCCGACATCGGGGTGGCGCTCCATGTAATCGAGCAGTTTCTCCATCGTGTCCTCGTGCATCGTGATGTCCGCGTTCACCGTGGCGATGTACTCGCCTTTCGACGCTTTATAGCCTTGGTTGTTGCCGAAGACGTAGCCGTCGCGCGGCAGTTCCATGAACGTGACTGGTAATCCCTCGGCCGCGGCCCTGTCCACCCGGTCGTTGGCGCTTTGCCCGCCGTTGTTGATGCAGAAAATTTCGGTGTCCACGGGCAGCCGCACTTTCTGCAGGCTGCGCAAACACTGCGTCGCGTCCTGGGGCTTGTTCGTGTGGAGGATGACGATGGATAGCTTCACGGCCTAAGTCTAACACCCTTCCCCCAGCCGGGAACCTCAGATGAACGTTCGGGCCAGGGTGATCGTTTCGTCGTCGAAGTCGGCGTCGTACGGCAGGTTCAGACCGCCGTTGCGGCCCACGATGAACGGTTTGATTGTGAACCGCGCGTGGGGGAGCGTTTGCAGGCGTTTGAAATATTCGCATTCGATGTGGTTCGTTTTGTCGTCTGTGTCCAGGTACGCCCGCAGGAGGTGTTTCGTGAAGAAATCGACCCCGCACTTGTAGAATTGCGTCACACGGAGCGCGGTCCGAACGTATCGGTCGGGGTGCTCTTCGGCATCATGATCGACGCGGGTCCCGTGAACACCGTGTCGTCGCCGGCGTGCGCGGCGCGGATGGCATCGAAGTTCTCGATGAACGTCCTGCCGGTCACTTTGTAGAAGTTGCCACCCGGCCGCAGGTGCGCGCTATGCGTGACGGCGTGTTCGAGCACCTGCCCTTCGCCGAAACTCTTGCCGCGTGTGGAGTATTGGTCGTTTTCTTTCGTGAACAGGAGCGTTTCCAGCGTCTTCCCATGATCCGCGGCATAGGCCGTGATCCGCGAAAAATCGTCGTCGGTTCCGCTGCCGTCGCAGAAGACGATCGTGTCGATCGACGTATCGCGGATCCACTGCACGAGCCCGCAGAGCATTTGCAGCAGGCGCTCGTCTTGGTCCGTGATGGCCTGGAAGGTCGTCGGCGTCCTGATGGCCAAGCCCATGAGCAGCACGTCGCGTTCGGCCATGTCAGGCGATGTCCGCGAGGAACGGCAGGTTCATGTCTTTCTCCGACAGATCGACCGGGGGCAACGGCCAGGCAATGTTGAACGTGGGGTCGCTGAAGCGCACGCCGCCGTCGGCCTCTTTGTTGAACGGCGTCGACACCAGGTAGAACACTTCGCAGTCGTCTTCGAGCGTTTGCAAACCGTGGACGCAGCCCTTCGGCACGTAGAGCATCTTGTGGTTCTCGGCGCTCAGCTCCACGCCCGCCCATTTGCCGTAGGTCGGGGAATTCGGGCGCGCGTCCGCCACGACGTCGAAGATCTTCCCCTTCGTGCAGCGCACGAGCTTGGTTTCCTGGTGGGGCGCGCGCTGGTAGTGCAGGCCGCGGATCGTGCCCGCGCGCTTGGTGAACGACGCGTTGCACTGGTTCACGGTCGGGTCGAGGCCTTTCGCTTTCCATTCCGCTTCGTCGTACATGCGCGCGAAGAATCCGCGGTGGTCTTCCCGCGGTTCGGGGGACACCAAGAACGCGCCGTCGACCGCCAAAGGCTCGAAAATCATGCCTTCTTCAGGAAGTTTTCGTACCACGCGATCGTGCGCTTCAGGCCGTCTTCCAGCGTGTATTGAGGGGTCCATCCCAGCTCTTTCCTGGCTTTCGCGGAGCTGAGGTTTTGCTTCAGGATTTCGTTGGGTGCGTTGTTTTGGATGACAGGCTTCAGATCGCTGCCCATGAGCTTGAGGATGATGTTCACGAGGTCGATGACGCTTACCTCTTTGTCGGTCGAGAAGTTGAACGCTTCGCCGCGGATCTCCGGGCGCTGTGCCAGGTGTTCTGCCAACACGCGGTAGGCGTGCGCGCCGTCGCGGACGTAGAAGTAATCGCGGATGAGCGTGCCGTCGCTACGGAGCACGGGGGCTTCGCCGCGGATGATCGAGCGCACGGTGCCCGGAACGATGCGGCTCCAGTTGAAGTCGCCTTCGCCGAAAAAGTTCCCGCAGCGGGAGATCGCCACGTTCATGCCGTACGTATGCGCGTAACTTTGAGCGATCATGTCCGTCGCAGCCTTCGACATGTCGTAGGGATTGCGCGCCAGGAGCGGCATGTCCTCGGTGTAGGGGAGGACGGGTTGTTCGCCGTAGGCTTTGTCGGACGATGCGACCACGACCTGCTCCACGAGGGGGCTGCGGCGGCATGCCTCGAGGAGGCACCACGTTCCTTGGATGTTCGATTCGAACGTGGAGATCGGGTTGCGGTTGGCGACGCCCACGATCGCCTGCGCGGCGAGGTGGAACACCGTGCGGATGTCATACTCACCGAGGATGCGTTCCATGAGGGCTTGATCCTCGAGTTTTCCATGCACTTTCGTGACCTTTGCCATCGACGGGTTCCACTCCTGCAAAGGAGACGGCACGTCGTCGCGGATGAGGATGACGACCGACGCGCCCAGTCCGACGAGTTCGTCGACGAGGGCGTTGCCCACGAGCCCGGCGCCGCCCGTGACGAAGACGGGCCTGTTGGTCCAGGTCATGGGGGAGAGGGCGGACATGGTCAGGCGACGGGGGAGGCGATGCCCTGCTGTTGCAGGAGGTTCAACGCGGCGCGCTTCTTGATGTTCTCCGGGTGGTGCGTGCCGTTCTTCCAGTGCGCCCACGGAGCCGTGCCGGCGTCCCACAGCTCGTTGAGGTGCAGGTATTCGCGGTACGTGTCCATGGCGTAGAAGAAGCCGTCGTGGTTGAAGGCCATGAGTTGGCGATCGGCCGTGAGGGCTTCCATCACCTGCTTTTCGAGCACTTGGGAGGGGTCGTTCTTGGTGTAGTCGAAGACGCCCGGTTCGAACACGAAGTAGCCGGCGTTGATCCAGCTGTTGGTGTCCGGCTTTTCGGCGAAGCTTTCGACGAGGCCGTTCTCGGCGGTCTTGATGATGCCGAAGCGGGAGATCGTGCGCACGGAGGTCACCGTCGCGAGGCGGCCGTGGCTGCGGTGGAACGCGAGGAGTTTGTCGAGATCAACGTCGCAGAGGCCGTCGCCGTAGGTGCAGAGGAACGTTTCGTTGCGCAGGTGGCGCTGGACGCGCGCGAGGCGGCAGCCGGTCATCGTTTCGAGACCCGTTTCCGCGAGCGTGACGCGGAAGTCGTGCTCTTCGCTTTGGTCATGGTATTGCAGTTTGGATTGTTCGCCTCCGAGGTCGACCGTCACGTCGCCGTTCATGGCGCGGTAGTTCAGGAAGTAGTCCTTGATTTGCTCGCCTTTGTAGCCGAGCGGCAGGACGAATTCCTTGTGCCCGAAATGGGCGAAGGTTTTCATGATGTGCCACAGGATCGGACGACCGCCGACCGAAACCATCGGTTTGGGACGGGTTTCCGTTTCCTCGCGCATCCTGGTGCCTTGACCGCCGCAAAAAATGACGACTTGCATACACGCGAAGTATACCAGCCACAAGGGGGGAGTACAGGTCGTTTTTCGCTCCTCACGGCTCATTTTCGGGTAGGATGGTTTCGATGCGCGTCGTCCTCGCAACCGGTATTTATCCGCCCGAAATCGGCGGCCCCGCGACCTATGTCCGCGAGCTGTCGAAAGCGCTGCGCGCGAAGGGCATCGACGTGAAGGTCGTTGCCTATGGGCATGGCGCCCCCGGCGACGCGGAGGACGGCGTAACGAGGGTGTCCAGGAACGGCGGGCCGATTGGCCGGTACGTCCGGTATGCCAAGGCCCTGCGCGAGGTCGCGCAAGGATGCGACGTGGTGGAGGCATTTTCATCCGTCAGCGTGGGGATTCCCCTGTGGCTCGCGCACCTGCAAGGACCCAAAAAAATCTTGCGGCTCGGCGGCGATTTCTTGTGGGAACGCGCGACGGACGCGGGCGAAACCAAAGGGCTTCGGGAATGGTACGAGAGCCCGCCGCGGTTCATGGGAGTGATGAATGGACTGCTTCGCACGTTCGACGTGCTCGCGTTCTCGACCGAGTTCCAGGAGGAGTTGTTCCGTCGCGTCTACGCCAACTTGCCGCCGACCGCGGTGATCGAAAACGTCTCGCCGGCCGGATCGCCCGCGCTGCATAAAGCACATGTGCCGTTCCGGCTGCTCTCGCTCGGGCGGTTCGTGGCGTTCAAGAATCTCGTTTCCCTCGTCGAGGCCATGCCCTCGTTGCCGCGTTGCACGCTCACGTTCGTCGGTTCGGGTCCGGTCGAATCGTCCCTTCGGGAACGCGTGTCGGCGTTGAACCTTTCTTCGCGAGTGACCTTCTTGCCGCCGGCGCACGGCCCGGAGAAGGCGACGCTCTTCGCGGACCATGACCTGCTCGTGGTGCCGTCCACGACGGACATCAGTCCCAACGCCGCTCTTGAAGCGCGCGCCGCCGGGTTGCCCGTGCTTCTTACCGAAGAGACCGGCCTGAGTCGCGCGTCATTGGACGGCATGGTGACTGCCCAGCTCGGATCGCCCGAACGTATCGCTGAAGCGGTGCAGGACTGCATGGTTACATACCCCACGTTGGCGGTGCGCGCGGCGCAACCCCTTCCGGCACGCGATTGGCATACGCTGGCGGACGAACACATTTCTTTGTTTTCAAGCTTGCTATGACCCGGCTTTGTCCCCGGACTGCCCCGCGGTACACCACTCTCCCATGAAACTTCTGATGATCATCCACCTTCGCTCGGCTTCGGCGGACAGGGCGGCTTCCCTTCACTCGATCGCATGAAACTCTTAATGATCTCAGGGGATCGGGCTGTGGCGTCCGGTAAACGGGGGCCGTTCGCCGTCACGCTGACCGGCCTCGCCAAGCACTTCGACCGCATCGACGTGTTGACGCCGCGGGTGGTGTCCGTCGACCGCGCGTGGGACCGCCTCGTGCCTCCGAACGTGCATATCCACAGCGCACCCGTCGGCATCTTCGGGTACGCCAAGTGGGTGGCGACTTTCGGCGAAGAGCTCGTGCGCAATCACGGCATTAAGGCGGCGACCGTCCATGCGTCCCCGCCGTTCCACCACGCCATCGGCGCGGTCCGGTTGGCCAAGAAGACCGGCCTGAAGCTCGCGCTCGAAGTGCACCATGTCGTGGGGCATCCCACGGCGGCATCCTTCCAGGAGCGCGTCGCGTATGTCCTTTCGCGGTTCATGTTGCCGCGTCTCTCGAAAGGCGTTCGGGCCGTGCGCGTGGTGAACAGGAGCATGGTCGCGTTCCTTGCGAAATGGGGCGTGAAGGAACAACTCCTCCACGTCGTTCCGTCGTTCTACCTCGACGCGTCGCTCGTTTCGAAAGCGATGGACGTCACGCCGTCGGTGTCGCTCGCGTTCTGCGCCCGCTTGGTCCCGAACAAAAACCTGCCGCTCGTGTTCAAGGCCATGAAACTTTTGCCCAACGCCACGCTCATCGTCATCAGCGACGGACCGATGCGCAAACAGTGGGAGGCTTTGGCACGGGAGCTCGGCGTCGCCCCGCGCGTCACCTTCCGCGGATGGCTCGGCGATGAAGTCGAAGTGGCGCGCGTCATGAAATCCGCCCACGTGTTCGTGATGCCGAGCTTGAGCGAGGGTGGCCCGCGCGTGGCCCTCGAAGCAATGATGCTCGGCATACCGGTGGTGTCCACGAAGGTCGGCTTCATGCCCGACGCCATCGTGCACGGAGTGAACGGGTACCTCGCCGACGCGACGCCCGAAGCATTCGCCGAGATCATCAAGCTTTTGTTGGCGGATAAGGCCATGCGTGAACGTATCGGCGCCGAAGCCGCGAAGATCATCGAACAGCATGAGCGTGACACGGCCTTGGCCCGCTACGCGCGGTTTCTCCTGTCGTTGCCGTGAAATTGCTCATCGTCACGCAGGCAGTGGACCGCGCGGATCCGATTCTGGGGTTTTTCCACCGTTGGATCGAGGAATTCGCCGGGCGCTGCGAACGCGTCACGGTTGTGGCGCAGCGCGTGGGCGACCATTCGTTCCCCGCTAACGTTTTTGTGCGTTCGCTGGGGAAGGAGGAGGTGCTCCCGAAGTGGCGGCAAGTCCTGCGTTTTTGGGCGGCGTGTTCAACGGAAGATTACGACGCCGTCCTCGTGCACATGACGCCCGTGTGGTCCGTGCTCGGCGCGCTTCCGTGGGCGCTGCGCCGCAAGCGTTCCTATTTGTGGTACGAGGTCCGCCGCGGCGGATGGGTGCTCCGCGCCGCGCTCCTCTGTGTGCGGACGGTGTTCAGCGCCACGGCCCACGGGTTGCCCCGGGCGTCCGCGAAGCAGTGCGTGGTCGGGCACGGCATCGATACCGCTTTCTTCCGACCGCCCACGCTGCCACGCGATCCGTACGAACTGCTCGCGGTCGGTCGCGTCACTCGCGTGAAGCGCCTCGATGCGATCATCGGTTGCCTCGCGGTGTTGCCCGTCTCGTTCCGCTTGCGGCTCATCGGGCCGACGGTGACCGACGACGACAAGGTCTATAAAGTCGAACTCGTCGCCGCGCTCGTGGCACGGGGGATGGAGCGCCGCGTGACCTTCGAAACCGCCGACCAGCGCGGCGTCGCCGAGGCGTTGCGCCGGGCGCGCGTTTTCCTGCACGGAGCGGCGGGGGGCCTGGACAAGGCGTTACTCGAAGCCATGAGCTGCGCGTGCCCGGTGTTGTCGTGCAGCGAAGCGGCCGACGGCGTCCTGCCGCCCGCGTGCCGCACCACCCCCGAACGCATGGCTGAGGACCTGTGGGCCGCGCTCGCCGACGGGCGCCTGGAAACGGAAACGCTCCTCGCGGGACTGCGCGACACGGTCGAACGCGAACACGGCTTGCAGGCGCTCGTCGCGCGCCTGGTCTCGGCCATGGAAGCCTAAAGTTCCGCCGCGAGCCGCGCGTTGTTTTCGTCGAGTTTCCGGAAGCCGAATTCTTCGCGCAGGAACGGTTCGACTTCCTTCCGGATCCGTGATAGTTCCGTCAGGGATGGCATCGACCGGACGGGTAGGGTTTTTCCCTCCAGTTTCTCGGCCGCCGCGTGGATGTGGTGAAGCGAGATTACGCCCTGCAGACAGCGGAAGAGCAGGTTGCCCGACCATTTTTTCTTCTCAGGGGCGTCGAAGAAGGCGACCGTTTCTTCCGGCGTGCGGAAGTACGCCAGGAGCATGACCGCGGAGCTGAGTCCCTCGTAGTTGATGGTGCACGCCTTGGCTTCGCCCGGGTCCACGACCGCGCAGCGGTAGCCTTTCAGTAGCAGCGTCTCGTTGGCCTTGTCGAAACTGTCGTAGCGGCCCGGTCCTTGGCGCCGCGGGCTGGGGTGATTGTTGCCGTCAGCGGGGCGGAACGACAGTCGCTCTTTGTCGGACACGATGCGGCGGTTCATTGCCAGGCAGTAGGTGCCGACGGGCTTGGTCCGTTTGCCGTCGATCTCGAATTCCCACCACTGGCGGGGTTCGAACGTGACAACGGCCGTGTTGGGCACTGCCAGTTCCCGCTTCACGACGTCGAGCGCCGCGTGGGAGGTAATGAAGGTGTCGTCGTCGCAGATCCACGCGACGTCGCGGTTCTTGCTGATCACGTGCAGGAAGTTGTCGCATTTCTGTGCGTAGCGAGGATTGAGGAATTTTTGTATCCGCATGCCCGGGAAATCGCGCGGGTCCAACGTGGCGGAGCAATCGAAGGCGACGATGTCGACGTCCGTGCCCAGGCTCCTGACGGCGAAGTGGCGCCAGACCCGCAGCATCGGTGGGAAGATGTTCATCGTGAATAGCGCTGGCTTGGGCGAGGGCGGGAGCACGTACGGGAACATGAGCTGCTTGGCCGTGGGCAGTGCGCTGCGGAAGGCGCTCAACGCGGAGAAGCGCTTGAAGGCGTGCGTGATGGTGCGCGTGTGGTCCATGGGCGGTCAGGGTTTCATGGCCCGGATGAGGTAGTTGTACTTCGGTTCGTGCATGCCGATTTCTTCCATCGGCCGGCGTTCGACCCGCGTGAAACCGAACTCCTCCAGAACGTCCATCATCTGTTGCGCGGTGTACATCCAACGGTGCAGGTCCAGGTCCTCGGTGTCGCCGCTTTTGAACCGCCCGAAGAGGTGCTGGTTCACGACGTCGAAGTCTTCGCCTTCAAGGATTCCCTTCGCGATGCCTTCGATGTCGGGAGTGCTGACGCGGAGGACGCCGCCGGGTCGAAGGACGCGGAAGAATTCCTTTAGAACGTGGTGCACGTCGTGTCGGCGGACGTGTTCGAGCGTGGCGATCGAGATGATTTCCTTGATCACGCCGTCGTCAATCGGGAAGCGCTTGCAAATGTCGAACACGAGGTCGACTTCGGGCAGCGGCGCCACGTCGACGTTCAGGAAGTTCGCGCGGTCGAAGGGGTAGCGTCCGCCGCACACGTCGAGCCGGGCGCCCCTGAAGCCCTTGGCTTCCCATTCCTTCGCGCGCGCGGCGCTGATCATGCGCGCCCGGCCGTCCTTCGCCCATCCGTACACGAAACGCCACGGTTTCACGTAACGATGGTACAGCCGGTCGATAAGTTTCGTCGCCATGCTGCCCGATTGTAGCATCATTCGGCCCCGGTGGCGGCGTTTTTCAGCCACGCAGCCAAGGGTTCCGTGACGTGCTCGGGCGTGAACCGCGCACCCACCGCGGCCGCGTTCGCCGCCAGCGCGGCGCACAGGCCGGGGTCGCGGAGCAGGCGCTCCATCGCTTTCGCGAGCGCCGCGTGGTCTCCGGCGGGCACGAGCAGGGCGTCGACGCCGTCGCGGAGGATGGCGCGCGCCGCGGGTGTGTCCGCCGTCACGAGTGGCCTGCCGGCGCCGAGCGCGTCGTATGCCTTGTGCGGGATCACGCGTTGCGTCTTGGGCGTCACGCCGAAAATGCCGAGCACGCAGTAGGCGGCGACGTGGGCGTCGACCACCTCCCGCATCGGCGTGGTGCCGAGGAACGTGATGTTCCGGAGCCCGAGTTCCGCGGCGAGGGCGTGCATCGCGGGCGCGGTTTGGCCGCCGCCACCCAAGTCCAGCGTTACGGGCAGGCAGCGGTCCTGCAGGATTTTCATGGCGCGGAGGATCGTGTCGACGCCCTGGAGGGGGATGAACGTGCCGTAGAAGTACGCGCGCATCGCGTCACCCGGGTTTCGCGCGGGCAACGGCGTGGGGCGGATCATGTCCGACCGGTACCCGACGGGCACCACGATGATTTTCCCCGGAGGGACCCCGAACGCGGCGGCGAAGAACGCCGCGTGTTCGGCGGTATCGAGCAGCACGCGGTCCGCGAGCATGCAGCTGACGCGGTCGACGAATTTCAGGAACCGCGCCTTCGCCGACCCTGCTTTCACTTTCGCGCGGTCCGTGACCATCGTGTCGTGGAGGGAAATGAACGCGTCGAGCACGACGGGCACCCCTTTCGTTTTGCCCAGGGCCCATGCGAGGGGCATAAGGTATTGCCCGGGGAAGGTGACCAAGATGGCGTCGCATCGGGTTTTCCTGGCCTGCGCCCACAGGTCGGCTATCTTCGGCAGGAACCCCGGTTTTGCGGTGTGGCATGCCGCGATATCGAAGCCGTGCGCCCGTAAACCGCCCGAAATCGCCCAGTAGCGGGTGCCGTTAGGATCGTGGAAGCCGAGAGTGCAAACCGTGGTCACACCCGGAGTGTACCCGTTTGCGCTATGCTTTCCGCGTGAACATCGCGTACGTCACTCAAACGCGCTTCCCGACTGAGAAAGCGCACGGCCACCAGATCGCCCAGGTATGCGCGGCCATGGCGGGACTCGGCCATGCGGTCACGCTCGTTTCGTCCGACATCCCGACGGCGGTGACGGAGGATCCGCACGCGTACTACGCCGTGGAGCAATCGTTCGCGATCCGCCGGGTCCACCAGTTCAACGCGTTGCACGCGGCGTTCGTTCCTGAAGTGGCCGCGTTCGCGATCGGCATGGCGTCGCTCCGGCGTTCCTTGAAGAAGGACATCGCAGCCCGCGGCGTGCCTGACCTGTTCTATGCGCGGTCGGCCGAAGTGCTGTTGCCGCTCCTCGCTTCCGGCGCGCCCGTCGTCTTCGAGGTCCATACCTTGCCCCGCCTCGGGCGCGCGCGGTTCGTCCGGCTGTGCAACCGCTGCCGCCTTGTCGTGTGCCTCACGACTCCCATGAAAAATGAGTTGGAACGTTGGGGTGTCGATCCCGCGAAGATGATCGTGGAAGGGGACGGGGTGACGATCGCCCGCTTTGAAAAAGCAGCCGGAACGCCCGCTTCGCGCCCGGACACGGACAGGCCGATCCTAGGGTATGTGGGCTCGCTCGTCACCGGCGACACGCTCGAAAAGGGCGTCGCGCAGATCGTCGACGCGGTCGTGGAGCTGAAGAAGCGGAAGGCCCCCGTTTTCGCTTGGATCGTCGGCGGGCCAGTGTCGTGGCACGGGAAGTACTGCGAACGCGCGCGATTGCTCGGCCTCACGGACCAAGACATCCGTTTCGACCCGCCTGTTCCCGCGGGCGCCGTTGCGAGCATCCTCGCTGCGATGGATGTGTGCGCCTACCCCGCCCCGGCGTCGGACCACCCGTTCTTCACGCGTGACACCTCGCCGCTCAAGCTCCTTGAGTACTTCGCGGCGAAACGTCCCGTGGTCTGTGCTGATATCCCGCCTATCCGGGACCTGTGCGACGAAAAAAGCGTGGCGTTCTGCGAACCGGGGAGCGGGGTGTCGATGGCCGACGCTGTCGCGGCGACGATCGCCGACGGCGCGGCGGCGCGGGCCCGGACGGAGGCCGCCGCGGGCATCGCCGCGAAGCGGGATTGGTGCGCCAGGATGGCCAGGATCCTAGCTCGGGCGACGGGAACGGTCGGCGCGTGACGGCGGGAGCGTGGTGGGTTGCTGGCATTTTCCCTATACTTCGCCCGAACTATGTGCGGGATCTTCGGCTTCGTCCTCGAACGGCAGGCGATGGAACCGGCGCGGGTGAAGGAGCTCGTCTCCTCGCTCGTCGTCCTCTCGGAAACGCGTGGCAAGGAAGCGGCTGGTTTGGCGGTTCGTAACGATAGGTCCCTAACCGTGTGTAAGAGTGCCATGCGCGGCACGGCATTCTTGCGGACGAGCCGCTTCGCCGACCTCGCGTCCGGCATGTTCTCCGCGGACGCGCTCCGGCGTTCCCCCGTGGCGTGCCTGGGCCACACACGCCTCGTGACCAACGGATCGATGGAGCGCCACGAAAACAACCAGCCCGTCGTCCGCGGCGGCATCGTCGGCATCCATAACGGCATCATCGTGAACGACGCGTCGCTTTTTGCGGCGCACGGCATCGAGCGCGCGTGCGATGTGGACACCGAAGCGCTCTTGGCGCTGGTGGAAGAGGCGTGTATGAAGGGCGCCACGCTCGCGGGTGCCCTTTCCTCCGCGTTCTGCGAGGTGCGCGGCACGGCGTCGGTGGCGTTGCTCTTCGACGACGCGCCGGTCCTCGCGCTCGCCACTAACAACGGCTCGCTCTACGTGTTGCCTGTGCGCGGCGGCCTCGTGTTCGGCTCGGAGCGGTACATCCTCGAGCAATTGCTTTCGAAACATCCCGGCGCGGTCGACGCCCCCGCGGGCGACATCGCCCACGTGCCAGCGGGCACCGGTATGCTGGTCGACCTCGCCACGGCGGAACGTTCCGCTTTTGCGCTTACCCCTTCCCCCGACTTGCCCGACGTACGCCGCGGGGGAGCAGGCGTGGCGATCGTCGACGTCTCGTCCGACCCCCGCCCGCCGTCGCCGACCGTGCGTAACGCGTTCGCGGCTGACGGGTTGGCCGCCAGGGAGCGGATTTTCGCCGCGAACGCCGAACGCGTCGCGCTGCTGCGGCGCTGCTCGCGTTGCATCCTGCCAGAGACGATGCCATTCATCGAATTCGACGGCGCGGGCATATGCAATTTCTGCCGCCACTACAAAAAAAAGGAGCTCCTGGGCGAAGATGCGTTGCTCGACGCGGTCGAACTCTTCCGCGGCGACGGCACGCGCCCCGATTGCCTGTTTCCTCTCAGTGGCGGCCGCGACAGCAGTTACGGCCTACACTACGCGAAGACGGTCCTTAAGCTCACGCCCATCGCGTATTCCTACGACTGGGGGATGCTCACGGACCTCGGCCGGCGTAACCAAGCGAGGATGTGCGGCGAGCTGGGCGTCGAGCACCTGCTCATCTCCGCTGACATCGGGAAGAAGCGCGGGTTCATCCGGAACAATGTCCTCGCTTGGTTGAGTAGGCCTGACTTGGGGACCGTGCCGCTTTTCATGGCGGGTGACAAACAGTATTTCTACCACCTCAACCGCCTGAAGAAGCAGGTGAAGACCGGCCTCACCGTGTACTGCGAAAACCCGCTGGAGCAGACCAACTTCAAATACGGCTTCTGCGGCGTGCCGCCCAAGCTGAACCACGACCACGTCTACCGCATCGGCCTTCGGAATAAATTAGCGATGGCGTTTTACTACGCCAAGCAGACGGCGTTGAACCCGGGATTGTTCAACGCGTCGGTGGCCGACAGCGCGGGGGCATTCCTTTCGACGTACTTCCTGCCGCATGACTACGTCTACCTGTTCAACTACATCCGGTGGGACGAAGCGGAGATTAGCCGCACGCTGACCGAGCGTTACGACTGGGAACTGGCGTCCGATACCGCGACTACCTGGCGCATCGGCGACGGCACGGCCGCGTTCTACAACTACATCTATTACACCGTCGCCGGATTCACCGAAAACGATACGTTTCGCAGCAACCAAGTGCGCGAGGGGATGCTGTCGCGCGGGGAAGCGCTGGCCCTCGCCGCCCGTGACAACTGCCCGCGCTGGGCGTCGTTGGAATGGTACGGCGACACCGTCGGTATCGATATGGGCCAAGCACTCGATCGCGTGGACGCGATTCCGAAACTCTACGCCTGATCAGGATTTCCGCGCTACGTGGAAGTGCCGGACGCCGAAATTGCCGACGGACGTTTTGCCGAACAGGAACGTGAGCACGCGTTCGCCCGCGCGCGTCAGCGGGCCAAGCGGCACCATGACGAAGCGTTTGTGCAGCATGGGTTCCAGCCCGGCCGCCCGCAGCATGCGCTTCACTTCGTACGGCCACGGGAATCGGTGCGGCCCTTCGCCGTGGTCGCCGAATACGAGCCGGTAGAAGAATTCGGGCACCTCGGCCCCGCGCGGCGGCAAGCTCATGACAAGCAGGCCGTCCGGCTTCAGGACGCGCGCGACCTCAGAGAGGAATCGCTGCGGCTTGGGACAATGCTCCAGCGTCTCGAGCGACACGACGCGGTCGAACGAATCGTCGGGGAATTCCGAGAAGTCCTCCAGGTCCGTCAGGGCGAACGATTCGTTCGGGTAACGCGTCGTGGCGATTGCCATCATCGCGGGGGAGGCTTCGCGGTTCTCGATTGAGAGGTCCGGTACCGCGCGCAACCAGGGGATCAGGCTGCCGGTGCGGGACCACACGTTTAGCACGCGCATGCCGGGCTCAAAACCGCCGAATTCCATCGCTTTCTCGAACCGCTGCGTGTGCACGTAGCCTACTTTTTCATTGTAGTCTTCATACGTGGGCGCCACGCCGTCCCAGAAGGCGCGGACCTCGGCGATGTCGAAGTGGTTGTCCATGGTCAGCGTGGGGGGATCGGGCGGAGGCGGAACCGCAGGGTGTCGAGCCCGGAACTTTTCGTGGATTTCGTCGATTTCTTCCAGATTTTGCGCGCGTGGACGAAGGTCGTGCCGATGAGCGCGACGGGCACTCGTTCGAGGATCCAGATCGTGAGGGGGAGGTGGAACGACCACACGACGAAGCCGAAGAACGTTTCGAACGCCCTGCGCCGGATCGTGATGTTCGTCGGCTCGTACCCGTATTCCGGCACCGGCAGCCCGCGCCTGCGCCGCCGCGCGATGCGGATGAACGACCCGCGTTTCTTCACGTCCAGGCCGAGCGAGTGCATGTTGATGAGCTCCGGCTCCGTGATTTCGTCGAGCATGAGAACTCCCTCCTTCCGCATCTTCTCGATGAGTTCGAGCCCCTTTTTCGTGCGGGCGAGCACGACCGACCACCCCTTCCCGCGCTCCTCGTACACTGGCGCCCACGCGTCGCCGCACGAGAGGTCCGCGAGCTCCGCCATGTAGTCGACCTGCCATAGCGAGTACGGCGTGACGTGCGACGGGCTCAGGTAGTTGGCGTAGAACTTCGGCACGGTGACGAAGTCCCCGTCCGTGAAATCGATGCGCAGGTGCCCCGGCCATTCGCCCGCGCGGAAGGCAAGTTTTGAGATGTTCCTCAGGTCCTTTCGGCCGTGCGCGCGCAGCAAACTGCGGACCGCGCTGAAGCCCAGGGTTTCGCCGTAGAACATGCCGAGCACGTACGACACGGGCGCGACGCTCGGGTGCCCCATGCGCTGAAGGATCCTGACTGACGCGATCTGCTCGGGCAGGCTGGTGTACGCGACCGAGCGGTGGACGCCCGGAAGCTCGGCGAGGATTTGGTTCACGGGCGCCACGGTGTACTTGCTCTGCGCGCCTTCGCGTATCTCCGCTTCCGTCTTCGCGACCAGCGGTTCGGTCAGGTACGGCACGTCGCGGCGCATGCGCAGGGTTACCGCGCCGTCGACCTTTCCCGTGCGTAGCAGGTATGCCTGCGTGGCGCTGAGGATGCCGCCGGAAGAGCCGCCGCGGCGCATCGTCTCGTCCGTCGCGTGGCCGACGTAGATTTTTTCGTAGTGGCCCACGAGCCAACTGCACGGTTGGCGGCCGAACACGAAGTCGTTGAGGGCGGGATAGTCCGCGCCGCGGTCCGTGTTCGCCGCGTACGACGCTTCGGGAACGTCGCAGGCGCCGGTGTTCTTCACTGCGTAGTCGCCGTCGTGCTCTTCCAGCGCCAGTGCGCCGCCGGATACGCCGACCTCCGTCCCCGAGCGTGAATACAGCTCGGTATCGAGGATTTCCCGGCGGAGTTTTTCCCACCACATGCCCTAGGAGGATAGCTTACTTCCCGCCGATTTCCCGGCGGATCGCGGCGATTTGGTCGGCCAAGAGGCCGAACAGGAACGTAAGGCTCGTGAGCGTGAAGAGGGCGATGGCGCTCTTGTTGGTGAAGCTGCCGGTCAGGTTCCATTCGTAGGCCATGTCCGTCGCGGTGAGCAGCGCGAAGAACACACTCGCGGGTAGGAAGATGCGGAGCGGGGAGAACAGCATCATGAGCCGTACGATGAGCATGAACGTCTTCACAGCGTCCTTCGGGCCCACGGTGCTCGTGCCGGTGACGGCGCGTTTTTGGATCTTCACCGGCACGTACACGACGTTTAGCCCTGCGCGGAAGAAGCACACCGTGCTCGTGGTCGATAGCGAGAAGCCGTGCGGGAACAGGTGCATGTACTTCAGGAAGTCTTCCCTGCGGAACGCGCGCAGGCCTGAGTTCAGGTCGGGGATCGTCGTGCCTGTCATCGCGTTGGCGACCTTTGCTAGGAGCCACTTTCCCGGGCGGCGGATCCACGGCCCCTCGTACTTTTCGCGTTTACCGACCACCATGTTGTTCGGCTCCTTGCAGTGTTCCAGCATCAGATGCAGCAGGTCCGGCGTGTGCTGACCGTCGGCGTCGTAGGTGATGCACCACTTGGTCGAAGCCGCGCGCATGCCGGTCTTCAGTGCCGCGCCGTAACCCTTGTTGTACGGGTGCGAGAGCAGTCGCACGCCCGGCACCGCGGAGACGGCCGCGGCCGTGCCGTCGGTCGATCCGTCGTTCACGACAATGACTTCCCCGTCGAGTGCGTGCGCCTTCAAATAATTTGCCAGCGAACGCAGGGCGTCGCCGATCGCGGATTCCTCATTAAAAGCCGGAATGATGATGGAAAAATGCATCGAACGGATACTAGGGGCCGTTGCCGTCGCCTACAAGCGCTCCTGCGGGTGCGCGACGCCTTTCACCCAGTACCATCCGCCGATCACGCTGCTGAGAACGATGCTCACGAACATCAGGAACGATAGGGCGACCGCCTGCGCCGGAGCCAGGCCGTATGGTGCGAGGAGGACGACCAGCGTGGCGTCGCGGGTGCCCAGGCCCGAGGGGGCCACGGGGAGTAGCGCGACGATGCCCGCCAGGATGACCGCGGAGACGAGTGCTCCCGCCGGCGGGGCGAGGCCGATGCTCCACGCCAACAGGACAGCCCAGCTGCAGTACACAAGCCACGAGGCTGCGGTGAGCGCAGTGATGCCTGCGAGCAGGAGCGGCCGACGGAGGAGAGACTGGAGGAATGCCATCCACGTGAACGCGCTGTTTGCCGAACGCAGGCGGAACGCTAGGAGTGTTGCCGCCAGGATGCCCAGGGCGCACACCGTGAGGCATACGAGGAACCATTGGGCGCCGAACAGGATGCCCGCCGCCGCGAGCGCCAGGATCGCGATGACGACCACGTCGAAGACGCGGTCGACGAGCACCGCGGCGAGCGCGACCCCCGTGGCGACGCCGTGGGTTTTCAGATACCCGACGCGCCCAAATTCGCCGACCTTCCCCGGAGTGATCATCCCGAGGAACGTGCCGACGTTGTAGGTTTCCCACGAGTAGCGGAAGCGCGGAGTCAATCCAGCCACCTTCACGAGCTCGTGCCACCGCGCGACCTTGAGGACGTACGAGAGCATGAGCAGGATGAGCGACATCACGAAAATGCTCGGGTCGATCGACCGGAGATTCTCCACCAGCGCCGCGCGGTCGATGTCCGCCAGCAGCCACAGGAACAGCAGGATGCCGAGGACTTTCAGCAACGGGCTCGCCCGGCGGAGGAGGGGGTGCGACGCGATGGGCAAATCCTACCCGATTCCGTGGTATTGTGCTGCCATGCGTCCGCACCCGCTCGGCCTTCCCGCGCATTCTGCCCTCCTCGCGCTCTTCTGCGCGGCGTGCGTGTGTGTTTGGATGGCGCCCGTGCTGCTTGCGGGATTCCCGTACATGTTCACGTCCATCGTGAAGTCTGTGCACCTTGGCGAGCCAAACGTCGTGAACCCGCTGTTCGCGCTGCTCGTTAAAGTGCTGCTTCCCGTCGTCGACTGGCGCAACGCGACGTCGTGGGCGCTCGTCAGCGCCGTCACCTTCGCGCTCACCATGATCCCGTTGTGGTGGAGCATCCGCCGGTCGTTCGGCATGCCCACCGCGTGGGCCACGATCGCCGTGTTCGCGTTCATGCCCATGCACTGGCGCCTCGCCATCGAGACGGGGTATTACCCACTGGCCCTCCTCTGCCTTTTCACCGGCTTCGTGTTCTACCTCGCGCTCGTGGATCGTAACCGTTTCGCCGCCGTCGCGGCGCTAGGCCTGTGCTTCGGTCTCACGTGTGCGACCAGTCATGCGTTCGTCACGTTCCTGCCGTGGTTCGTCCTGTCGTATGCCTGGCTGAACCGCGCGCGATGGCCGCGTGCTTTGACCGAACTGCTCCTTTGCGGGTTTTGCGCCTACGCTTCGTTCGTTTTACTGCTTTTGCCGACCGGCTCGCTCCTTCCGGTGGAGGAAAACCTCCTCCCCGCGGAAGAAGTCTACGGCGACAGGTACGCGTACGATCACTTGCGCGATGATTTCGACGCCCGGGCCGCCGCGCGCGCGGCCGAAGGCGGGTTCTTCGCGGCGCGTGACAACGAGCATTTCCGCATCAACTACGATCCCGGGTCGTTCTCTGCCGCGCACGTGTTCCTCAATGGCGCGTGGCTCTTTGGCAACTCGCTTGCGTCGCTCTTCATGCAGGAGACCGTCGGCGGGGCGTTCCTCTGGCTCTTCATCGGTCTCGGCATCACGTCGTTATACCGCGCACGCCGGCATGAACTTTTCCTGATGCTCGGCCTCTGGCTCTCGATGGAACTCGTCATCCGGTTCGGGTTCCACTATGGGCGCATTCACCTCATGAACGTCGGCTGGGTCGTCGCGCTCCTGGCCGGATCGGGGATCGTTGCCGCGGCGGGCGGCCTCAAGGACGTCCTGCGGCTCCGTGGCGCGGGTTTCCTCGCCATCGCCATCGCCGCCGTCGTCGTGGTACAGCTCGGTCAAGCCAACCGTTCCATGTTCGCGGGGGAGTATTCGCGCAGCCGCTTGCCCCGCGCGTACGCCGCCGCCGAGGCAGTGGAGGACCTTCCCGCCGACGCCGTCCTTGCCCAGCCGCGCGACGAGAGCCTGTTGCTTTTCACCGATCGCGTCCCCGTTGTTTTGCAGGACGAAACGCTCGACGTGCTCGCCGCGCGGGGCGAAGTCGCCGATCCGTTCCGTCGGTACGGTATCACGCACGCGGTCGGGTACGACGAGGAGCATGCAGCGCTCATCCGCGCCGCTTCCACGGACGTCACGATCGTCGACGTGCCCGCGGGTTCCGGCGTGCCGCTCACGCCGTTCGTCCGGTATGTCTTGAACGTCCTTCGCTGATCATGCGGCGTAGAGTGCTTCGAGACGATCGAGGTGCGTTTCGACGTCGAATAGCTCCCGCGCCCGCGCCTGACCGGCCTCGCCGAAGCGCTTCGCTTTGTCCGGATGTTGCAACAGGTCGAGGAGGTGCCCGGCGTACGTCGTGGTATCCCGCGGATCGCAGATGTATCCCGTTTCGCCGTGTTCGATCACTTCCGGCGTGCCGCCGAAACGCGTGCCGACGACGGGCGTGCCGCACGCCTGTGCCTCCAGGTTCATCATGTTGAAGGTGTCGAGGCAGAGGGACGGCGTCGTGGCGACGTCGGCGGCGTGGAAAGCGCGCCGCACGTCGTCGGCGCCCAGCCACCCCGTGCAGCGGACGAAGGCGGAGAGCCGCCGGGCGTCGGGTTCCCTCGACGCGAATTCGTCGTAGCGTTCCTTCTCGCCGATCACGAGGAGTATGATATTTGGAACGGTGTGGCGCGCGACGTCGAGCGCGGCAAAGATTTCGCGGATGCCTTTGTCTTCGCTGAGGCGGCCGCCGAATAGGACGACGCGCTTGTCTTCCAGGCCGTGCTTCCGCGCGAAGTCCGCGAGGTTCGTCGGTTCTCCGGCCCACTGCGCCACGTCGATCGCGTTGTGGAGGACCTCCGTGTTGCCGATGCCGTTTTGGTGCAGCGCTTCTTCCAGCGCCGCGCTGACGGGAAGGACCTTCGCGGCGTTCCCGAGCGCTTTCCGGATGCAGGCGTTCCGGAAGGGATTCCACGTTACGCCAGCCGCCGCGATTTGGTCGGCGACGGTTACACGGCAATCGGCACCGCCCGAATCCAGGTAGCGCTTCGTCGCGAGGCGGCGGTACGAAAAGCTCATCACGTCGTGGAGCGAGACGAACACCTTGCTGGTCTGCTTCCGTGCGAGGCGGAGGAAATTGTACGTCAGGTACGTGTGCAGGTTGTGCGCGTGGACGACGTCCGGCCGAAAGCCGTCGAGTACGTTCGCGACGAGTCCGTTCACTGCCGGGTTCCAGATGCCGAGGTGCGGCCGCAGGCTTTGCCGGTATGACACGGGGATGCTGGCCACGCCGGGGTTGGAGGCGTGGGGATCCGCTTCGCCCGCGCGGTGCGTCGTAAGAACCTTCACGTCGTGCCCGCGTGCTTCCAGGCCTTTCCGCGCTTGCGCCACCAGGAACGAGCTCGCGCCGCGCTGGCCGTACTTGTCGTTTGCGAGGAGGATTTTCATGCGTGGGGGGCAGACAGGCGAAGGAAGATGTACGCATTGATCCACAGCCCCATGCCCAGGTTGACGCCGATGATCGCCACGAACGCGTACACGGGGTCGATGAACCGCATGAGGACCGCAAGGAGGACGAACTCGAGCGGCAACGACACGGCGTTCCAGATCGCGGCGAGGTGCGTCTTGCGGCGCAGGCGCAAGAACGGCGAGTTGAGCACGTTGAGCGCGCTGATGCCGAGAATCGCTGTGAGCCAGACGATCGGCCAGCGCAGCGATTCGTACTCGGCGCCGTACAGCAGCACGGCGACGGAGGGGAGTATCGCCATGCCCAGCAGCGTTCCCGCCCCGTGGACGACGACCGAGTGCTTGATGATCGAGATGCAGCGCTTGCGGAGCATCGCCGGCCCTTCCGCCTGGATCGCGGGGAGCATCGTCGAGGCCATGCGTCCGACGTGCGGCAGGAAGAAGCTGCTGGGGAGGGTCGCGACCTTGAAAGCCAACTGTGCGAGGCCAACGACTTCCTTGGTCGCGAAGAGGCTCATGACGAACAGAAAGCCCTGGGGGAAGAGCTTGCCCATGTTCTTATCGAGCGCAATCCACAGGCCTTGCAGGAACAGGTCTCCCACGGACTGCGTGTTCGCCATCGATTCGCGCACGCCGGGGAAGGGGAAACGTTTTCGCAGGCCGTGGTAGTCGACGACGTAGATGCTGATCATGACCAGGTTGCCCAGCACTGCGCCCAGCAGCATGCCCGGCACGCCGAAGCCGGCCGCGAGCAGCGCGATTGACATGCCGAATTGCAGCACCTGGTTCACGTTCTCGAAGACAGCAATTTTCCGGATGTTCCGCGTGACCTGCAAAAACATCAGGAAGAGGCCGTCGAACGACCCGACGATCACGCCGAGCAGTGCGATGCGCGCGACTTCGCCGAGGTGCCTGTCGGCGTACATCCAGTCGGTCAGAAGCGGCGTGAGGATCATGAGCGCCACGACCGTCGACACCGCGAAGACCGTGAGGATGACGAAGTACTTGATGACGCGTTTCATTTTTTCCGCGTCCTTCAGGCTATAGGCTTCCGCGAAAAAGGTGAGAGCTGCTTGGTTTTGGCCCAGGTTCACGACGGTCGTGAGCGTGCCGACGAACACCAGGACGACGGAGTATTCGCCCCATCCGCTGAGGCCGAGCATGCGCGCGATGACGATCGACCGCACGAACCCGAGGCACATCCCGAGGGCACTGCCGACCTGGAGGGTCAGGACGTTTTGGGCGAACCGCGAATGCCACAAGTATCCGGCCATGCCAGTGATGCGCCGCACGGACATGCCGTCAGTATGCCAGAAGATCCGCATTCGTTCCGTGGGTCACCGGCGCCGCTGCCGCGTGTGCGAGGAACGCCTCGAACGGCTCCCACATGCCGTAATGGTCGATTTCCCAGCTGTGCCCCCGCAGGTGGAACCATGGTTCACCCCGCGCCAGGGCGGCGTCGAAGAGGGTGGTGGCCATGGGGAGCCACCCGCGCCACGCGACCATCGGCACGCCCAACCTGCGTAGCTCGGGAGCCCAGCGTCGTACTGGTTCGAACGCGCGGGGGTCGAGGATGGGCCGCACGGGGAATGGGTATGAGTGCAGCGTCGAGGGCATCTCGAATGTGTCCTTGTGCGAAAACCGGAAGTTCGTCGTGCCGCGAGCGCCGCGGTAGCCTGCGTCCTGCACGAAGCCCTTGATACGCTCGTCGTACTTGCCGCGCGGGTAGCAGAACATTGCGCACTCTTTCCCGAGTAGGTCCTCGAGCCATTTCTTCGAACCCGCGATTTCCTCCCGTGCTTCTGCGTCGTTCAAGGGTGGCAGGTTGCGGTGCGTCAGCGTGTGCGCGCCGATCTCCATCGTCCGCGCAAGGTCTTTGATGAATCCTTCGTCGTGCGGCCGCTCGAGGTGTTCGTGGGTTTTTGCGAAGTAGAACGTGCCCTTCGCGCCGTATTTTGAAAGCAGCGCAGCGACACGTTCGTCGGAAGGATAGCCGTCGTCCCACGAGGTCGTGAATAGCATGGTCACTTCGTGCAGAGGACGTTGTACCCCATGGTGAACGCGTCCGAGGCGCCGGTGCGGTCGCGCTGGTCGCGCCACGCCGAGAGCACGGTGAGCAGCTTGTTCGCGAGCGAGTAGAGCTTGCCTACGAGGGTGCGGTCGTATAGACGGTGTTTCACGATCGCGTGCCGCGTGCGGTTCTGCCGCATCTGCACGTGGTATTTGCCGCGCGGTTCCACGGAGACCCGCGAAAAATGTTTCCCGAGCGTCTCCGTCAGTCCCGCGTAGCCGGGTTGCCATCGGTACTGCGCATGGACGGCCGGCGTGGCCATGAAGCTGGTGGTGAGAATAAGTTTCCCGCCCGGGACCAGCACGCGCGCCATTTCCGCCATGGCCTTCGGCACGTCCGCCACGTACATCAGCACTTCGGAGCACAGGATGCCGTCCACCGAGGCGTCGTCCAGCGGGATGTCTTCCGCACCCGCCACGATGTCGGGGCCGGTGGCGGGGTCCGCGTCGAGCGTCGCGTAGGTGCTCGCGTTTATGAAATACGACGAGTAGCGCTTGCCGTTCCCTCCGCCCACGTCCAACACCCTGCCCGCCGCGTCCGGCGCGTTCGCCCGGATGAACCGTTCGAGGTAGTCCCGGTCAGGTTGGTAAATGCGCACGGACCGATTGTAGCAAAAGGAGGTGCTCAGAACGATGGTAGACTGGTCCCATGAAGATCGTGCTCTCGGCCGCGTATGGCATGGGCAACATCGGCGATGAGGCGATCGCGGACATGGCGGTCGCCCACCTGCGTGAAGTGGCTCCCGGAGCCCGGATCACGGTGCTGGTGTCCGACCACGTGGTGTGGCGCGAGGCGCACCCGTCGTCCGATGTCCGAGCTCTGCCCGGTTTTTTCTCGCGTTCGTTCGCTCGCCCTTCCGCGTGGCCGGGGTTGGCCCGCTCGTTTTTCGCGGTGGCCGCGTGCGACGCGTTCGTGTGGGGCGGCGGGGGGCTCGTCCGGAACCGCACGGTGTGGTTGCGCCAGTACCTGCGCGGCACCCGGCTCGCGTCGTTCTTCCGGAAGCCCGTCATCGTGCTCGCGGTCGGCGTGGAAGCGATCGCGGATGCGGACGTGAAGCGGCTGCTGCGCGCCCTGCGGTCGGCGGACGCCGTCTCGGTGCGAGACGACAATAGCAAGCGGAACCTCGTCGACGCCGTGCCCGGCTTGCGGGTCGACGTCGTGTCCGATGGTGTGTTTCATTGGCCCGCCGTCCGGCACAATCCGCCCGCCCGCCCCGTCCTGGGCGTCAACCTGTGCAACGTGGAGGGCAGCGGCGGGATGGACGACGCCATCCGCGGATGGTTGGATGATCTCTCGTCCGTCCTGCTCGCCGCGGGAGAGGGCAAGGACTTCGACGTTGTCAGTCTTCCGACCAACAAGAAGGATGAGAAATTTTCGACGTACTTCTGCTCGTTGTCCCCGGGGCGGACACATGCGGTCGCGGCGACGCCCGCGGCGTACGTCGGGCGCTTGGCTGGCTGCACGGCATTCGTCGGCATGCGGCTCCATTCCTGCATCCTCGCCTCGCGCGTCGAAGGGTTGCCGACCTTGTGTTTCGCCTACGCCGCCAAAACGATGGACATGTTCCGCGCGTGTGGCGCGGGCGCTTCTGCGTTCCCGTTGGACGCGGTGCGTTCCGCCGCCTTCCGGGACGCGCTCGACACCGCTTTGTCTGGCGCCGTGGTCCCGGCGCTGCGTCCCGGCGAAAGCGCCGTCCACCCGTGCGAATGGTTGCGCGCACGCTTGTCGCGCTGATCAGCGCCCGGCCGCCGCATAGGCTTCTTCCGTCCCGTCGGCCATCGCGGCCACGGTGAACCGTTCGGCGTGCTCCCTGCACGCGCGTGGGTCGATGGTTTTTTCTTTTAGCACGTTGCGCATCGCGCGCACGATGCCCGCCGTGTCCGCCGTGTCGATGCGGTATCCCGTCACGCCGTCGATGATCGCTTCGGCCGCGCCGCCGTCGGCCGGGCCGATGCACGGAAGCCCGTGCGCGCCGGCCTCGAGGAACACGAGTCCGAATCCTTCGAACCGGTCGGGCGTCGTTTGAGATGGCATGAGGTAGAGGTCGGCCGTGTGGTACAGCGCGGCAAGCTCCGCGTCGTCGATCCTGCCCGCGAACGTAACCGCGCTTTCCAGCCCCGCGGTCGCGACCATCGCCCGCGCTTCGCGGACGTAGGGGTGCCGGTCTTCGCAGGTGCCCACCGCCGTGAACCGCACGGGTCCGTGTTCCTCGGCGTACGCTGCGACGGCGGCGATCGCTTCCTTCACACCTTTGCGCGCTTTCACGCCCCCCACAAGCAGCACCGAAGGAACAGCGTTGCCCGGCCGCTCCGTGTACGGCGGGAGGACCATGCCGGTGTACACGACGCTAATGCGCTTCCTTATGCCCGGCCCGCCTTCCTCGATGCAGCGCCGCTTGGTGTATTGGCTCACCGCGATGCACGAGACGCCGCGTCTCCCGACCCAGCGGACGAACGCAGGCTTTTTGCAGAGCCACGCGCCGTAACTACCGTGGAACGTCACGACGCAGCGGGATGCCCACGTCTTCGGCAGCAGCATCAGCGCGAGAGCGTAGGGTTCGAACGTCGCGTGGATGATGTCGGGGCGTACCGAGCGGGCGACGCGCCAGATCCTCCATGCGTCGATCCATCGCGCCCACGGGCGCGACAAATACGCCATGCCCGCGTGCAGCGCGCGGTGGTCCGCGTCGTCGCCGCTCGAACAGAGGATCACGTCGTGCCCTTTCCCGCGCAGGCCCGCGGCGAGCATCCTCACGTAGGTCTGCAAGCCGCTGTAGCCGAGATGCCCCTCGCAGAGGATCAGGATCCGCATGGCGTCATCGTAGCAGTTCGGCCAGTTCGCCGTTCGTCACCGGGCGCACGCCCGAGGCCTGCACGTGGGCCAGGAAGCGCTCCACGTCGTCCCACATGCCGTATTTTTCGATTTCGTGCGTGTGCCCCCACAGATGGAAAAACGGTGCGTTCTGTCGCACGGCGTCGTCGAAGAGGCGGACGGCGAGTGACGACCATGATCCCATCGCCGACAGAGGCACGCCGAGCGCCCGCAACGGGCGGTAGCGCGCGCGGAGGCGGCCGAGCGGATCGAACGCGTGCCACCATCGCGAGCGCGTCGGGCGCCACGGGAAGGGATAGGCCTGTAACGATGTTGGCATCGCGAATGTCCCTGCGCCGTCGAATCGCAGTTCCTCGGTCGTCCTCGCTGCCGCAAACCCGGCCTCCCGCACCATTGCCGCCACGGCGTCGTTGTGGTCGCCGTACGGGTAGCAGAACGTCAAGCAGTCCTTGGCGGCAATCTCCTCGACCCATCGCTTGCTCGCAACGATCTCCTCTTTCGCCCGCGCCGCCGGCAACGCCGTCAGCCGCGGGTGCGTGATCGTGTGCGCGCCGACTTCGTGGCGCTCCGCGATCGACCGGATGTCCGCGCGCGTCAGGAGCGTTTGCCCGTGCTGCGATGCCGGACACGCGTAGAAGGTGCCGGTGCAGCCGTGCGCCGACAGCATGTTCGCCATGCGCCGGTCCAGGTCGTAGCCATCGTCCCAGGACGTCGTGAATACCGTCATGCCGCCCGAGCGTAGCGGAGCGCCACATCGTCCGCACGGCCTTCCAGGCGTCGTGGAGCCGTATTTTCTTGCCTTCCTTCACCGTGCACGGCGCGTACGTGATCGGGATTTCCCTGATCTCCACGCCCGCTTTCAGGCACTTGGCACAGATTTCCGCCTCGAGTTCGAATCCGTTGCTTTCCAGGCGGAGCGACCGGAAGAGGTCGGTCGGGAGCAGTTTGTAGCAGGTATAGCTGTCGGTGATGCGCGAGAAAAACAGGACGTTCAGCGCGAGCGACATGGCCTTGTTGCCGAGCAGGAAGCGTTTGTAGATGTTCGGGTTTCGACGCAGGAACCGCGAGCCGAAGATCACCGCGCCGGGGTGCGCGACGGCTTCGTCGAGCAGCAGGCGGATGTCCGCAGGATCGTATTCGAGGTCCGCGTCTTGGATTACCGTGTAGTCGCCCGTGGCTTTCTCCAGCCCCATGCGGATGGCCGACCCTTTGCCGCCGTTGGGTTTCGTGAGCACGACGTCGCGTTGTTTCGCGTGCGCTTTCAGCACGGCGAGCGAGTCGTCCTTCGAGCCGTCGTCCACGTAGATGACTTGCGCGTCCGGCCATGTCGTCGCGAGCGCGGCCATGATGTCGGCGACGGTCTTCGCTTCGTTGTAGACCGGCACGATGATGGAGAGCGTCGGTTGCATGCGTCGAAACGGCCCACGGATTGTAGAGGATCCGGGCCGTGCGCGGCTATACTCAGGGCATGGATGCCATCAAACTCCCGCTCTGCGTGGACCTCGACGGCACCCTGATCGAAGGCGACGCGTCGTGGATGTCCGTTCGCACGTTGTTCAAGCGGTCGCCGTTCACGGCAGTTTCGTTGCTGCCCCTGTTTTTCGTGGATCGCGCGAAGTTCAAGCACGAGCTGTCGCGTCGGTACGTGCCCGCTTCCGTGGCGGCCGTCGCCAAAAAGAGGTTTGTCATCGAGCGCGAGTTCGCGTGATCAGAGACTCTTGTACGTCCGTCCCGCGAACGCCTTCGGGTCCCGCGCCGACTTGAGATCGTAGAACACGCCGCCGTCCTTGAGCGCGGCTGCGAAGTCGACGTCCTTGTAGGCGTCGTGGTTCACGAGTAGCAGGATCGCGTCGTACCCGCCCTTCGTCACGTTGCCCTTCGCGTAGCCGTATTTCGCAAGCTGGGCGTCGTCCACGTAGGCGTCGTGCACTTCCACCGTCACGCCCGCGTTCTTCAGGGCAGCGACCACGTCGTGGCTCTTGCTGTTGCGGGTGTCGGGGACGTTTTCCTTGAAGGTGAGCCCGACCACGAGGGCTTTCGCGTCCTTCGCGGGCACGGTGAGTCCCGCGATGACCTGCTCCGCCACGAACGGACCCATGCTTTCGTTGGTCGAGCGGCCGGCGGTGATGACGTGCGTCGTCATGCCGAGCTGCTTGGCGCGTTCCACGAGGTAGTAGGGGTCCACGCCGATGCAGTGGCCGCCCACGAGGCCCGGTTGGAACTTGAGGAAATTCCACTTGGTGCCCGCGGCGTCGAGCACGTCTTTCGTGCGGATGCCGAGACGGTTGCAGAGGAGCGCGACTTCGTTCACGTAGGCGATGTTCAGGTCGCGCTGGGCGTTTTCGATGGCTTTGGCCATTTCCGCCACCTTGATGGACGGCGCGCGATGTATGCCCGCTTTCACGATCGATCCGTACAAGTCGACGAGGACGTCGGCGGTCTTTTGGTCTTGGCCGGACACGATCTTGATGATGCTCGTGACCGTGTGTTGCTTGTCGCCGGGGTTGATGCGCTCGGGCGAGTAGCCGAGGAAGAAATCGACGCCGCACGCCATGCCCGATGCATCCTCCAGGATGGGGCCGCAGATTTCTTCGGTGACGCCCGGGTAGACGGTCGATTCGTAGACGACGATCGCGCCCTTCTTCAAATTTTGTCCGACGGTTTTCGAGGCCAGGCGCACGAGCGTGAGATCGGGGTTGAAGTTTTCGTCCACCGGGGTCGGGATCGCGAGGATGATGACGTCAGCTTCTTTCATCGACGCGGGATCGGTCGTGTAGTCGAGCGGGCCGGCCTTCAATTCGTCGTCCGTCAGTTCGTCCGTGCGGTCATGTCCGTCCTTCAATTCGGCGACGCGTTTTTCCGACACGTCGAAGCCGATCACGCGGTATCCCGCTTTCGCGAAGGCGTTCCCGAGGGGGAGGCCCACGTACCCCAATCCTACGATAGCGATGACTGGCTTGCCGGACATGGGCGGAGTGTAGCGAAGCGCTGTTCCCTTGGGGAGTCCGTGACTGCTAGGCTTTGTCCATGAAGAGCGCGTGGAACGGCAAAAAAGTGCTGGTAACCGGCGGAACGGGCTTCATAGGCAGTTTTCTCGTGGAATGGTTCCTCGACCGCGGGGCGTCCGTCCGCGTGCCGCTCCGGGCTCAGAACTACCGCGCGCTGTCGTCCCGCCGTTCCGAAGTCGACTGGATGGAGGGTGATTTGCGCGATCCCGGGTACTGCACCCGCCTCGTCACGGGCGTGAACCACGTATTCCATTTGGCCGGGTGCCGCCGGAACACGGATTTCCATCAGAAGAAGCCGAGCGACGTGGCCAACGAGAACGTGCGCATGAGCCTGGCGCTCATCGAGGCTCTCAAGGACGTCGGTGCGCCCGTGCCCGTCACGTTCCTCAGCACGGCGAACGTCCCGCCCGCCATCGACACCGTCGAGCTGTCGCAGAAAGACAACGTCGACGGGTACGTGCTTGGCAAAGCCCTGTGCGAAACGCTGTGGCTGACGGCGGCTCATCAACGGAAATTCCCCGTACTCGTGGTGCGCGCGGTCGGAGCGTACGGTCCGCGCGACACCTTCAGCGAAGACGCCAACCTGATCCCTGCCCTCATGCTCCAGGCTCGGGATAAAAAAGACGCCATGACCGTGTGGGGCGACGGCTCCCAGGAGCGCGCGTTCCTGTACGTGGAAGATTTAATCGAGGTCATGATGAAGCTCGTCGAGGCAAAGGCCTCGGGTATCCAATACGTGACTACGGATGACGTCGTAACGGTGAAGGAGCTTGCCGTACTCATCCGCGATACGGTGCGGCCGGGGTTGCCCATTCAGTTCAACCCTGAGAAAGGCGTTGCCCCGCGTGCAAAACCCCACTTGTCGGTGCATGAGATCGTGCGCGACCACGAATGGACACCCCTCGCCGAGGGGCTCAAGAACACCAACGACTGGTGGAAATCATGAAGCGCTTCTTCAGCCATCCGACGGTGCGAACGCACGGCTCTCAACTGCTTAAGTTCGGGCTCACCGGCGGCGCGGGGTCTATCCTGGATTTGGGCACGCTCACGCTTCTCACGCGCGCCCTGTCCGTTCCCGCGGAAGTGGCGTTCCTCCTGTCCGCGTTCGTGGGTGCCACGTTCGTGTTCTTCGTGAACAAGTACTTCACGTTCAACCATCGCGCGAGCGCCTTTCTTCCACAGCTACTCAAGCACTACACCGTCTATGGCCCGGCGATCATCGCGAACTTCCTGCTCTCGAACGCGCTATTTCTCGTGCTGCCCGACCTCGTCGCCAAATTCATCGCTATCGGCGTGATCGCGGTGTGGAACTACGCGATGTCGCACCACTACGTGTTTAAGAAGGCGTAGTCACGGTTCGGCTCCGCTCACCATGACAACGCCCTTCTCGCTTTCATCGTCATACCACGGGAGGAAATCCAAGCCCTTGGCTCGCTGTCAGCCTGAGCGGAGCCGAAGGCTGACTAGGTATTCTTCACGTACCACTCGATCGCGCGTTTCACGCCTTCGCCAAAGGGCACGTTCGGCGCGTAGCCGAGCTTCGCTTTGGCCTTCGAGATATCGGCCACGTAACGCGAGATTTCACCCGTGCGCATCTGCCCCACGTCCACGCCCGCGTCGCTCTTGAAATGTTCGTTGATCAGTTCGGCCAAGCGGACGATCGTGTTTCCTTCGCCGTACGCGATGTTGTACGTGTCGTTCTTGGCGGTTTCGAACGCGTCGATCGCCTTCACGATGCCCTGCACCGCGTCGTCGATGTACGTGAAATCGAGGTACTTCTGGCCGTAGACCGAGAGACGTTCGCCTTTCCGCGCGTTGCGGATGAACAGCGGCACCACGCGCACCGAGTCGTCGTACATGCCGTAGACGTTCGAGAAGCGGAAGATGACGTGGTCGATGCCGTAGCACTTGGTGTAGGCGTGCACGAGCGCTTCGCCGCCGATCTTGCTGGCCGTGTAGGGGCTTTCGCAGTTCTCCACGCGCACCATGTCTTCCGTGTAGACCTCCGCGTGCACGTTGCCGTAGCCCTCGCGGGACGACGCGAACATGAAGCGCTTGATGTTGTTCTTCCTGCAGAATTCGAGCGCGTTGAAGAGCGAGAGGAAGTTATCGCGCGCGCGGTCCGGGTGTTCGACCAATTCGTATACGCGGGCGTTGGCGCCGAGGTGCACGAACGCGTCCGCGTCCGTCGGGAGTCCGGCGAAGTCGGCTTCGTTCTTCAGGTCGCCGACGACCGTGACGGCCTGCACGGCCGGGAGCCACTTGTTCGGCACTTTATCGAAGCCCGCGACCGTGTCGCCGCGCTTCAGCAGGACGTCGCAGAGGTGGGTGCCGATGGTGCCTGACGAGCCGCTTACGAGAATTTTCATGTGGGCAGAGTGTAGCAGTTTGACGAACGCCGTGAATTATGAATTCTGAAGAAAGTAATGAGGTAAATCGGGTCTTCATACTTCATGCCCCATCCTTCATACTTCATTCGTGCGTTTGTCCCTCATTCTGCCCACCTACAACGAAGCGCAGAACCTGCCGGAGCTTCTTCGGAGGGTCCATGACGCCGTATCGCCTGCGGAAACCATCGTCGTCGATGACGATTCGCCGGACGGCACGTGGCGGGTGGCGGAGGGGTTGAAAGCGACGTATCCGAACCTGCGCGTTATCCGGCGCGTGGGCAAGAAAGGTCTGTCGTCTGCCGTCGTCGACGGTTGTGATGCCGCCACGGGCGAGGTGTTCGTGGTGATGGACAGCGACCTGCAGCACGATCCCGCGATCGTCGGCGCTCTATCGAAGGAAATCGAAGGAGGGGCGGGTGTCGCGGTGGCGTCCCGGTATCGCGAGGGTGGCAGCGTGGGGGAGTGGGTCCGCGGCAGGCGGTGGTTGAGCAACATCGGCACGTTCCTCGCGCGCAAACTCCCGAACGTCGAGACCACCGATCCCATGAGCGGGTTCTTCGCCGTCCGCGGCGACCTCTACCGCGCGGCGCGCCCGCTGCTCGTGCCCGAAGGGTTCAAGATCCTGTTCGAACTCCTCGCCGCGCTCCCGAAGGGCACGCGCATCGTCGAGGTCCCGCTCGTGTTCCTGCCGCGCCTCCATGGCGAAAGCAAGTTGTCGCTCGCGGTGCAGGCCCAATTCTTGAAGCAATCTCTCCGTATCGGGCTGCGGAAAATCGGCATTACCGGCACACGTGCGTTTTCATTGCTCGTGATCGTTCTCGCCGTGGCGTTCGCGGTCCGCGCGTGGCCCCTGCGTACACTGTATCTCGACGCGTCCATGCGCGGCGCGGTGGCGGTGCAGGTGCGCGACTTCGCGGCCGCCAAGGGCTGGCTCGTGTCCGGCATACGCATCGTGTCGATCGCGCCCGACGGGACGTTGCGGCTCGACTACCGTCGGCACGTCCGCGGCACGGATCCCCGCGAATGTTGGATCCTTCCCTCCACGGGTGATCCCGTCCCATGCGCAGACTGAAGATCGCCCTTTGGCTTGAGTGCTACGCCCTGCTGCTCGCGGTGGTGCAAGAACATAACGGCGTGCGGACCG
>DALYDP010000001.1:45600-50321 GCA_031973095.1 Candidatus Peribacteraceae bacterium
GAGTGCTACGCCCTGCTGCTCGCGGTGGTGCAAGAACATAACGGCGTGCGGACCGACGAAGCGAAATATTTGCTCGATATCCCGTATCCGCACCCGCCCCTCGCGCGGTGGTTCTTCTCGCTCTTCGACGGATTCACGTGGCAAGAATTTTTCGTCCGCGCCTTCGTGGCCACGTTCATGGTGCAGGCCGCGTGGATCGCGTGGGACATGGCCCGGTCGCTCAACCGTTCAGGGAAGATCGCCGTCGCCGTGCTATGGCTTGGTTCCGCCGCGTTCGTCCTGCAGGCCGGCACGGTGATGATGGCGCCCCTTACGGCGCTCCAGGCGCTCGCGTTCCTGTGGATCCTCTCGCTGCCGAAGGAGCGCCTTCCCGGCATGCCCGCCATGGGCTTCTTGTGGCTCGCCACGCTCTTCACGGCGTTGCAGGGCGCGTTGCTCGCCCCGATCGTTTTCGCGGCCCTGCGATTGCGCGGCGCGTCATGGAAGCAGGTCGCGCTGTACCTCGGCGCCCCGCTCGCGTTGGTGGGGTTGTACGCGCTCGGCAATCCGCTCATCGCCGCGAGCCTGCTCATCCAGTCGGGGAAGGACGCGGGCGATCCGATGGCCGTCCGCGCTGCGGGACTCCTGTGGATCCTCGTGCTCGCGGGCAGCGGCGTCGGCACGCTCATCGGCGTGATCGGGCTCGCGCGTAAGAAGCACGTCTGGATCGGCGCGTCATTCCTCCTCGTCGCCGCGTACGTGTTCCTCGGCCGGTTCGAGTACTACGCCATCTTGTTCCTCCCGTTCTTCGTAACCGGTACCAAACACCTGCTCCGCCGCATGCCGCGGGTCGCACTCCCCATGGCGGTCGGCGTGGCGCTCGGCACGGTCGCCATTTTAGCGCTGTGGGTGCCGTTGCTCACGCCGCGTAGCGTCGCGCGCGAGACGTTGGTTCGGGCCGGCACGGGCACCATCCTCGTTCGGGGGTCCATGGGGCACGAGTGGCAGTATGAAGCATCGCTCGGCCAAGATGTCCGTCCCTATGCCGCCGCCTTGGCTTCCGATGCCCGCGCGGTCGTGTGCTTCTCGGAGTGCGACGACCTCGAGGGCGCGTGGTCGCGCGGCCTGGGAGGACAGTCGAGCATTTGGCGGCCCGCGCGTTGAGCCTTCAGCGTCGGCCGAAATCGTCCTGCACGCGCACGATGTCGTTTTCGTCGCTCGGGTTCGCGGGGTCCGTGTGCCGCCAGATTTCTGCCACGATGCCGTAGCCGTCCGCACCGATGAGGCGGTGGCGTTCGCCTTGGGCCAGCGTGAGCACGTCGCCGGGTCGGTACGACACGGGTTCGGTTTCCGCGTCGGTATTGTTGCGCATCACCAGCACCGGTCCTTCGAGCACACGCCACAGTTCCGCGCGGCGGTGGTGGTACTGCCACGACAGGCGCATGCCCGGCGCGACCACGAGAATCTTGGGGCTGATCGTTTGGGCCGCCAGGGCCTCGATGTCTTCATCGGGAAAGAATGCACGCAGGAAATCCCGAGCCTGCCCCGAGCCCGTCGAAGGGTCGATCACGAAGAATCCGCCCCATGGGCGCGTGTCGTCGACGGCCGCGATCGCGAGACCCTTGGATTCGATCATCGCCCGCACGCGCGCGAACACGGATGCCTTGTCGGTCATGCGCCGTAGTAGTCCTTGTACCACTGCACGAACGTCGGTACGCCCACGTCGATCGTCGTTTTCGGATCGTAGCCGAGCATTTTCCGTGCTTTCGAAATGTCCGCGGCGCTCTTGAGTGCGTCGCCCTTCTGCATCGGGAGGAATTCCATGTCGGCCTTTTTGCCGACCGATTCCTCGACCATGCGGATGTAGTCCATGAGTTCTTCCGTTTTGCCGCAGCCGAGGTTGAAGATTTCCTCATCGTAGTTCTTGTCGATCGCCGCCACGATGCCGCTCACGATGTCATCGACGTACGTGAAGTCCCGCTGCATCTTACCCTCGTTGAATACGGGCAGTTTTTCGCCCTTGAGGAGCTTCTCGGTGAAGAGGAACAGCGCCATGTCCGGCCGGCCGTACGGGCCATAGACCGTGAAGAACCGCAGGCCCGTGACCTTCGTGCCGTACAGCGCGTGGTACACGTGCGCCATGTTTTCGTTCGCCTTTTTGTTCATGCCGTAGAGCGACACCTGATCGTCGACCATGTCGTCTTCGGACGACGGGAATTTTTCGTTGCCGCCGTATACCGAGCTCGTGGACGCGTAGACGAGGCCGTCGACGCCTTGGAGGCGCACTTCGTCGATGACGTTGAAGAAGCCCTTGATGTTCGTGTCCACGTATTCCTCCGGATGATCGTAGGCGTAGCGGACGCCCGCGAGTGCAGCCAAGTGCACCACGCGGTCACAGCCCTTCATCACCGTCGCCACCGCGGATCTATCGAGAATGTCGCCCTTCGTGAACGAGAATTTCGGATGCTCTTGCAAGATCTTCAAGCGCGCTTCCTTGAGCGTCGGGTCGTAGTACGCATTCATGTTGTCGAATCCCACGATCTCGTCGCCGCGCGCGAGGAGCGATTGGCACAGGTGGAAACCGATGAACCCGGCTGCGCCGGTGACGAGGATCTTCATATGTTGTGATGGTAGCGGAACGTATCCGGCGTTGTCATGGTTCGTGGTTCGCTGCTGCTTGCACCTCACCATGACACTCACATCCGCATCCCGACACAGTGGTACCTCAGGCCGGCGGCAGTCACCTCTTTCGGTTCGTATACGTTGCGGCCGTCGAAGAGTAGGTCGCCCTTCATGACGGCTTTCACGGTCCTAAGGTCGATGCCGCGGAGCACGTCCCATTCGGTCAGGAGCACCACGGCGTCGGCGTCTTTTGCTGCGTCCATGGGTGAAGCGGTATACCCGATCGCGGGCAATAGCGGCTTGGCGCGTTCTTCGGCGGCGGGGTCGAACGCCGTGACCGAGTGGCCGGCCTTCACAAGCGCGTGGATCACGTCGATGCTCGGTGCCTCGCGCATGTCGTCGGTCTTGGGTTTGAACGCGAGTCCCCATACCGCCACGCGCGACGACGCGGGGAGTGTTTCGAGCAGGCGTCGGATGAACCGCTCGCGCTGGTGTTTGTTGATTTCGTCGGTCGCCTGCACGATCGGCATGGGGATGCCGTATTCCTTTGCCGTGGCCATGAGTGCTTTCACGTCCTTGGGGAAGCAGCTGCCGCCGTAGCCGATGCCGGCGTGGAGAAACCGTGCTCCGATGCGGCTGTCGAGACCGATGCCCTGCGCCACGTCGCGGACGTTGCCGCCCGTCGCTTCGCAGAACTCCGAGAGCATGTTGATGAAGCTGATCTTGGTCGCGAGGAACGCGTTGGCCGAGTATTTCACGATCTCGGCGCTCTCGCGGCCCATGAACACGATCGGCTTCCCGACGCGTGTGATGGGGCGGTAGATGTCCTCGATGATGTCTTTCGCCCATGTGCTGCCATTCATGCCCACGACGATTCGCTCGGGCATGAGGGTGTCGCCCACGGCCATGCCTTCGCGGAGGAATTCGGGATTGCTGACCACCGGGATCTCGTGAGAGACGCCCCGCTCCGCGAGGATCTTCGCCATGCGTTCTTCGCACTGTTTGCCCGTACCCACGGGCACGGTCGATTTGTTCACGAACACCACGTTCTTGCTCGCGTGCGTGGCCACCGTGTCGGCCACGGCGAACACCGCGCGCAGGTCGGCTTTCCAATCTTCGTCCGGCGGCGTGGCCACGGCCGAGAAGACGATCTCCACGTGCGGCAGCGCGGACGTAAGGTCGGTCGTGAATGACAACCGCTTGCTTGCCAGCCCCTGCTTGAGAAGTTCTTCGAGGCCGGGTTCGAAGATGGGGGATTCGCCTTTTTTCAGCATCTCCACTTTCGCGGCGTCGATGTCGACGCCCGTGACGTCGTGCCCCAATTCCGCGAAGCACGCGGCGGTGACCAATCCAACATAGCCAGTTCCCACGACAGCAATTTTCATATCAAGAGGGGAGATGCTTACTGTCACCCTGAGCTTGTCGAGGGGCGGTGCCTACTACTGCGATTTTCATGTGGGGAGCTTAGCATAATTACCTCTCCCCCTAACCCCCTCTCCTGCACACGACCGCATACCACCCAGGAGAGGGGGAACGTGGCTTCATGGCGCGAAGGATTCTCCCCTCTCCCGGGTGGGAGAAAGGGATTGCGGGAGAGGGGCCGGGGGTGAGGGCCGCCTACGAAAAAAGCCCCTTCCGGGGCTTCTTCCGTTGAATCCAGGTTTGGATTACAGATCTTCGCCGCGAACCGTCTTGCGACCGTTGGCGTTGGCGCGATCGATGGCCTTGGCCAAGAGGGACTCGCCGAGACCGCTGACGTAATCAGCGAGATCGCCGGAGGCCATCATGTCCTTGCCGTTGACGTACTCCTTGATCTTGGAGGCGACGACGACACCGACCTTGCCGGCGCTGAACGCGAGCATGTCGGAACCGCGGACCGTCTTGCGGTCGTTGGCCTGAGCGGCCTTGACGGCCATACCGAGCCACATCTCGATGTGCTTGCTGAGATGTTCCGGGAGATCGCCGGCGGACATCATGCCCTTGCCGTTGACCATTTCCTTAACCTTGGAGGCTACGACGTAGCTCATGGGGGAGGGGGAGAAAGTAGGTAAGCGGGAGGGATTCTAGGCGCCGCCTGCCGTGGGCCGCAAGTCCCATTTCGCAAATGCCTCAAAGAATCC
>DALYDP010000002.1:0-6210 GCA_031973095.1 Candidatus Peribacteraceae bacterium
CCTCTCGTCCGCCTCTGGCCCCAGACGCTCGATACCGAAGGGTTCTTCTCCGTCATCCTGCGGAAAAACGCGCCGACGAAGGATCCGACGCAAATGGATATCATCAAGCCTCAGGAAGTGCCGTTGCCCCCGCGCCGGATCAAGGAAGCCAAGGATGTGTTCGGGGAGGCGTATGGCACGCCCGTTCTCCACGAAGGAGAGACACTGTATCAGCTTGGCGAGAATGTACTTCTCACCACCTACGGCGTATCGGATTTCGGGCTACCCGTGGAGGATTTTTCGCTCGGTCTGCCGTTCGCGAAGCTACTCAAGGACGGCCGTGTGCGTATCGCCCATGAAACCGCCACGCTTCGCGGCCATGAAGCCACGAGGGGCACGCTCGCACTCAACGAAACCCAGTTGGCGGACATCCTGGACGGCAAGGACACGAGCTGCGATCCCGCGCTCCGGGGCGATATGCTGCTCATGGCCGAAGGCCGTTGCATCGGCAGGGGATTGGCAAAAGAAGGGCTGCTGAAAAACAACCTTCCTCGGCTGATGATCCAGCAGTCGTGAGGTATACTCACGTGCCCATGGACCACGTCGCCGAGATCAAGGCCCGGCTCCCGATCGAAGAACTCGTTCGGTCCTACACCCAGCTCACGAAGAAGGGGAAGAACTACGTGGCGCTGTGCCCATTCCACAACGATACCCATCCGAGCTTTTTGGTCTCGCCCGACAAAGGCATCTGTTACTGCTTCCCGTGCCAGAAGGGCGGCGACATTTTTTCGTTCTACCAGCAGATCGAGCACGTCGATTTCCCCCAGGCCCTCCGCGATTTGGCGGAGCGCGTGGGCGTCACGTTGCCTGACGCGCCGAAGGGTGCGCCGACCAAGGACGAAAAGGAGCGTTTGCGCGATTGTCTGGAAGCGGCGAACACCATCTACCGTAAGCGATTAGCCTCGTCTCCAGCGAAGGACTACGTACACAAGCGCGGCGTGACGGCGGAAGAAATCGAGACGTTCGAACTCGGCGTGTCGCCCGTCGGCTTCACCGACACGTATGACGAATTGTTGAAGGCGGGGTTCAGTCGTAAAGAAATCGTTCTCAGCGGACTCGCCATCCAGAAAGACCTGCAGGAAGACCGGCCGTATGACCGCTTCCGCAACCGTTTGATGTTCCCGATCCACGACGGACAGGGGAAAATCATCGGGTTCGGCGGGCGAACGTTGGGTGATGATGATGCCAAGTACTTGAACGGCGCGGAGTCGCCGCTCTACCGAAAGTCCGCCGTCTTGTATGGCTTGCATCACGCATTGCATGCGATGCGCGATCAAAAGAAGGTGATCGTCGTCGAGGGGTACTTCGATGTGTTGGCGTGTCACCGCGTGGGCATGAAGAACGTGGTCGCCACGTGCGGTACCGCGCTCACGGAAGAGCATGCGCGCTTACTCAAGCGGTACGTGGAAACCGTCGTGCTCTGCCTCGACAGCGATAAGGCGGGGCAAGCGGCCGCCGAACGCGCGTTCCCGATCCTGAGCAGGGAAGACCTCCTCGTCGAAGCGGTGACCCTCGGCCAGAAAGACCCTGCCGACGCCGCGCAGGAATCGCCGGATATGTTACGATTGCTCCTCGCCGATGCGCGGCCGTACATGCAGATCGTCATCGACGCGATAGGCGCGTCCGATTTGTCGTCGCCCGCAGCCAGGCGTGCCGCGCTCGCGCAATTGCTGCCGTTGATCGAATCGATCTCGTCCGCCACCGAGCGCAACGTGTGGATCGAGCGCGCGTCCGCGGCCATGTCCACGACGGTCACGGCCATGCAGGAAGACCTCAAGGCGTTCGAGTCGCTCAGCCGCTCCAAGGCGGCCCACGCGGTCGCCGCGCCGGTCGTCGGTACTACGAACCCCTACACCACCGTCGAGCTCGCGCTCGGGCTCCTCATGCTGTACCCCACGCACCGTGCCCTCGTGGAGGAGCTCATCGCTCCGGAGTCGGAGCCCTCGGCCACGCTTTACGCCGCGCTCAAGGCGGCGCCGCCCGGCGAAGAGTTGGATACCTCGACGCTACCGGCCGACGTGCAGGAACGCGCGCGGATTTTGCTCTTGTACTGCGAAGAAAACGGCTTTGCCGGCTGGAGCGATTCCACCGCTGGTCGCGAGATCCGCCGCAACTGCCAGAACGCCAATCGCGACGTCCTCCGTAAAAAGCTGCAGGATATCACGCGCGACATGATGGCGGCCCGGAAGGCGGGCAAAATCGCCGACGAGGAAATGCTGCGTACCCAGTACATGCAAGTGCTGAAACTTGCCAAGATCGCGGGTTAAATTTCGCGACCGGGGAACGTCGTGACGCGGCGCGTCACGAGCTCGCCGTCGAACGTGAATTCGTCGACGAACTTCACGACCCCTTCCGTACCGTCGGCATACCGCCCGTTGAACGAACCGACGATCGTGATAGTGTCGCCGTGTTCATATGTTTCGATGATCGAATGGGTGCCGCCGAATATCGTCGCGCTTCTGCCGGTTTCATAAAATTTCCGTACTTCGTTGAACGATCGAAACGATCGCGAGCCCCGTTCGTATGTGATGCTCCCATGAAAGAGCGAGACGGCCGCTTCGGCGTCGCTTGAATCGACTGCGTTGTAGAAGTCCCGCACCCGTTGCATTCTTGGCTTCATGTCGCTGTCAGACTACCACGAGATTGCCCTTTTTCTTCCTTATTGGCTGGACTACACTGGCTCCACCGCGCCTGCCGGTTCTGCAGGTTTGTTTCCACGCCGCACGCATTCCCTATGGCTTCACACCCCCGAAAGTTCATCGCTCAGCCCACGGATGACGATTTGAAAAAGTTCCCGGAAGACATCCGCCACCTCGTGAAGAAGGGCCGCGAACAGCGCTACGTCACCCACCAGGAAATCATCGGCGCGCTTCCCAACGCGGAAGACGACGTGGATCTCCTCGACGAAATCTACGTGCTCTTCACCGATCTCGGCATCGAGGTCATCGACGTGAAGGACGCGCTCATTTGGGAGAAGAAGAGCAAGGGCGGCGGTGACGCGAAGACGACCGACCTCGCTGACATCGTGAGCGACGAGCCCGAGGAAGCCGCGGAAGGCTCCGACGCCGACACGGATGAAGATTCCGACGAAGGCAGCGTGGCGGAAAAGCTCGACGAAGACGACGACAGCGACGTCATGCAGATGGTCGCCACGGCGGGTATCGCTTCCAGTGGCAAGGAAGATGAAGAGAAGAAAAAGAAGCGTAAGGAACGCGAGGTCGACCTGCTTGAAATCTCCAACGACTCCGTGCGCATGTACCTGTCCGAGATCGGCCGCGTGCCGCTCATCGATGCAAAGAAGGAAGTCGAGCTTGCCCGCCGCATCCGCAAGGGTGATGCCTCCGCCAAGCAGCAGCTCGCCGAGGCAAACCTTCGTCTCGTCGTGTCGATCGCGAAGAAATACATCGGCCGCGGCCTCTCGTTCCTCGACCTCATCCAGGAGGGCAACATCGGCCTCTTCCGCGCCGTCGAAAAGTTCGACCCGGAACGCGGCTTCAAGTTCTCGACCTACGCTACCTGGTGGATCCGCCAGGCCATCACGCGCGCCATCGCCGACCAGGCCCGCACCATCCGCATCCCGGTGCACATGGTCGAAACGATCAACAAGCTGACCCACACGCAGCGCCGCCTCGTGCAGGAACTCGGCCGCGAGCCCACGCTCGAAGAGCTCGCCGTGGAAATGGAGATGGACATCAAGAAGGTCCAGCACATCCAGAAGATCAGCCAGGACATCGTCTCGCTCGAGGCGCCGGTCGGCTCCGAGGAAGACTCGAAACTCGGTGATTTCATCGAGGACGAAGAGGCGATCAACCCCTTCGAAGCCACGAACCGCCAGCTCAAGAAGGAGAACGTGCACGCGATGCTCGAGTTCCTCACGCCGCGCGAGCGCAAGATCATCGAGATGCGCTTCGGCCTCGCGGACGGCATCGGCCACACGCTTGAGGAAGTGGGCCAGGAGTTCGGCGTCACGCGCGAGCGCATCCGCCAGATCGAAGCCAAGGTGTTGCAGAAGATGCGCGACCACCCCCGCAGCCTTACGATCCGCGAACACGGCTTGCCGCCCAAGCGCGTCGGATTCTCGCCGGTCCCGTCCTTCGCCCAGAGCTTCATGTGCACCAAGTGCAAAAAGGGCATGCTCAACCCGATCATGAAGGACGGCGAAGCGATCTTGAAGTGTGATCACTGCGCCTTCGAGAAGCCGGATGACGAGAAGTAAAAAACGTCCATCCCCTGAGGGATGGACGTGAAGTGAAGCTGGAGGGACTCGAACCCTCAACCTCCCACGGGGTGGGCACTCTCCCAATTGAGCTACGGGCGCCTCATCCAGCGTCCAATCGGACGATGGTTCGGTATCCTAGGCGTCTTTTATTTCTACGCAGTAAAAATACCCCTCTCCTAGTTTCTTGGCTTGAGCTCAAGAACATTCGGAGAGGGGGGCCTCTAGGGCTGCTAGCGGGTCGAGCCCGAGGCCTGAGCGGATGAGGTGTATCCCCATCTGCTTATATTCATAATAGTATCGCTTGAAATCATGTCAAATACGCGGCGATCATTCGTGGAATGTATCCATATACGTGTGATTTTACGTTAGAAGCGACCCGCGATACCATGCGGACATGGATATACGTCCGTCTTCGCAGGTAATGCAAAGCGCGCGTGCGCGAACGGAAGGGGGATTCGCGGAGGCGTACGACCGATTGAATCCGGAGCAAAAGAAGGCGGTCGATACCATCGAGGGCCCCGTCCTCGTGATCGCCGGTCCCGGCACGGGAAAGACGCAGGTGCTCGCGATGCGTACGGCGAACATTTTGCGAAAAACCCAGGCCAATCCGGGCAATATCCTCTGTCTCACGTTTTCGACCGCGGGCGTGAAAGCCATGCGTGACCGTTTGCGCAGTCTTATCGGGCCCGACGCGTACGGTATCGCGGTGAATACCATTCACGGCTTCTGCAACGACGTCATCCAGCAATACCCCGGTATTTTCCGCGACCTCTCGGCAGGGGAGCAGTTGAGCGACCTGGAGCGGCTGCGCCTGGTGCGCGGTATCCTCCACGACTTGCCCGTCGATTCCGTGCTTGGGCGCGTGACGCCCGGCCAGGACCGCAGCGCCGACGTGCTATCGCGCATTTCGCAGCTGCGGAAGGAGAATGTGTCGCCCGCGGATGTGCGCATGAGCGCGGACGCGTGGGATGAAGAGCTGCAAACCACCAAGAAGACCGGTAAGGAGCGCGACAAGGAGAGCAAGGCGTACAAAGACGACATGCGGAAGGTGAGGCAGACCCGCGAGTTCGCGGACGTCTATGAACGGTACGTCGCTACACTCCGTGAGAAGCACGTCTATGACTATGACGACATGGTGCTGCTCGTCATCCAGGCGCTGAAAGATAATGACTGGATGCTCGCGCCGCTCCAGGAGCGCTACCAATACGTGCTCGTCGACGAGTTCCAGGATTTGAACGGTTCGCAACACGCTCTTCTCGAAACGCTCACGACGTACGTGAACGTGGACCAGGCGCCGAACGTGTTCGTGGTCGGCGACGATGACCAAGCTATTTACCGCTTCCAGGGCGCCAGCATCGCGAACATGATGGCGTTCACGAAGAAGTACCCGAAGGCGGAGCGCATCGCCCTCGTGCGTAACTACCGCTCCACGCAGGCGATACTCGATGCCGCAACCGCTGTCATTGATCGGAATGAAGAACGCCTTTCGCGCATCGAAAGCATCGACAAGAACCTCGTCGCCGCCGCGGGCGGAAAAGGATCGAAGCCAAGGTTTTTGCGCTTCGCCGATACCTCCCTGGAGCGCGCGGGAATCGTCGACATCCTGAAGAAGGCGCATGACGCCGGAACGCCGTGGAAGGAGATGGCGGTGCTGTGCCGCACGAACGGCAACGTGCTTGAACTTGCCGATCTTTTGGCAGTCGCGGGCATTCCCGCCGTGGTCGGCGCCAAGCAGGACTTGCTCGCCGCGCCGCCAGTCCAGCGCCTTGTGGCCGTGTTGCGAGCGATCGACTCCATCGATACGAACGCGTTGCTCGCCACTGCCCTACGCGTCATGGGGTGCCACCCGGCCGATCTCGGAGCCACGTTCCTCGCGTACCGTGACGCGGGCGGAACGCGACGGGAAGAAGGCGAAAAGGCGGATTCGCTCCGGTACCACCTGCATAGGCACA
>DALYDP010000002.1:6310-17353 GCA_031973095.1 Candidatus Peribacteraceae bacterium
GCGGCGCTCGAGGCGCAGAACCTTGCCTGGAAAAACCGCGAGGACTTCACCGACCGCGATCTGCTCGCCGCGTTCGAGAGGCATTTGGACACGAAGGAGTTGCTCACCAAGCGCGAACTAGAACACTATCGGCGGATCGGGCTCATCGTGCTCGAGCGCTACGCGGCGAAACATCCCATCCCGCCCATCGTGTATTCCGCGGAAAAGACGCTGAAGGCGATTTTGCCCGATCCCGTCGATCCGCTGCTTCCGGGCGTGCCGCTCACGGGCAAGGTCGACCGCATCGATTTGTTCGAGCTCGATGGACGCCGATGCCGCATTCTCGATTACAAAACGGGCACTCCGAAACGCACCGTGGAAGCCGTGCGCGGCGAGCAATCGCTGATCCATCAGCTGGGATTCTACAAAATCCTCGCGGATCGCTCGGTTGGGTTCGCGCACGACGCCGTACTCTTCACGTTCGATTTCCTCGGGTCCGACAAGGACGAACCGTCCACGATCGACGTGGAAGTGACGAAGGAAGACGTCGAGGCATTGGAAGGCGTGATACGGAGGGTATGGGCGAAAATACAGGCGCTCGATTTCACTCCGTTGCAATGAACGTTCCCGACGTGAATCCGTATGAGGCCCCGAGGGTCGTGGAGAGCGATCCTCCATCGGCATCGCGACGCATGGATGAGTTGTTGAAGGCATTCAAGGGGCGATACGCGCAATTGTACATGGACATGTTCATGGCTGCCGAAATGTCGATAGTGTCCGGCATGGTCGCGTGGACGATTTCGAAGAATCCTCTGTACAGCGGAGTAGCCGTTGCCGTTCCGAGCCTTTTCATAGGATACGAAGCGCTGAAAGATTTCATTGAGAAAACGAAGACATTTCCACGCGAAATGGCCAGGCTCCGATCGGCGGCTGGAGAAGATTGGCTGAGGGAACAGAGCCCGGTATCCGGGGTTAGCGGTTCGATCGCACGTGATCAATAAAGAGCTTGAGGGCTTTGCCGCGGTGGCTGAGGGCGTTTTTTTCTTCATGCGTGAGGGCGGAAAACACGCGGTCGTGCCCTTCCGGCAAAAAGACGCTCGATACGGGCAGGCCTTTGAGGTATTCGGCCATCGGTTGTCGGAGGATCGTTCCGCGCGCTTCGCTTTCGAACACCGTCTCATGTCCGTCGTTGTCGATGTACGCGACCGTCGCCACGAATTTCGCGTTGCGGTTCGTTTCACGTTCCATGCGCCCGAGGAAATGTGCGAGCCATTCAGCATCCGTCGCGGTCGGTCCCGCGCCCCACCGGCGCGTCTTCACGCCCAGTTCGTCCGAGATCGCCTCGACGTACAGCCCCGTGTCTTCCGCTATGGTCGGCAGCCCGCCCGAGCGCGCGCGGTAAAAACGCGCTTTGTGCAGGGCATTGTCGCGCAGCGTATCGAAATCTTCGGATGGCTCGTCGCTGATCGCGAGGTCCGTCGGGGAGACGAGTTCAAGCTCCGATGTCGCCAGCGCCGCTGCAATCTCGATCATTTTCCCTACGTTCGCCGTTCCCACCAGGAGTTTCATGATCCGATTCTACCGTGACGTCGATGAAATCGCCCAGCGCCGCTTCGAGCGGCGGATCGGTCGTGATCACCAGGTGTTCGAGTTGGTGTTTGAACAGCGCTTGCAGTGCAGCGAGTTCGGTCGTGAGCCTGAAGTGGACTTCGTCGATGTGATTAGTGATCGCCGTCATGGAGCCCGCGTACCGCACGTGCCCGTTGATCCGCGTCGCGATCACGCCTAGGACGACGGCGATCGTTTTCCGGTACGGGCGCCGGTCTTTGCCTTGGTCCACCAAGCGCACTGACGCGTTATCCAGCGCACTCTCGAGCGGGCGATAGACGACCCCCCTGCTCCTGCCGGCAACGATGCCCGTGTCAACTTCGGCGAAATCGAACGCGACGCTGATGCGCACCGGTTTTTGGTTCTGGGGTGATTCCGGCGGTTGGTTCTCAGGGGGTGCATCGGGCGATTGCCCCGGGGGTTCTCCGTGTTCCATGTAAAAGGCGAGTGTAGTGCCTCGGCTTTCGAGTGCAAGATTTTCTTCGGCACTCATTCTTTATAGAACGAGCGTAGGGCGACCAGGAAATCTTCTTTGGAGATCTTTAGCTGGTTGAGGATTCTAAAGACCGTGTTCGGTTGCATACTTTCCGTAGAATCACGCACGCGTTTCGATATCGTTCCTTGGCCGTTCTCCGTGTGCAGTGATTGATGTGAGCCCTTTCCCTGTGTCGATTCACCAACGCCGAGCGTCTTAAGGATGTGCGTCAAATCAGAGTATCGCAGAAAGCCCCGCCGCTTAAGGATCTCCCTGATTTTGCAATCGGCCTCTTGTGGCATGTCGTTGAAATCCTCCAATGGCGTCGGCGCCGCGGGCGCGGCGATAGCAACAGTGTTGCTCTTCCGTGCCCCGACGACTTCCGTCTCGAACAAATCCATTGCGTCCCTGGCGTACGTGTCATCCGCAGTCCAGCCGGCCGGCACATTCGCCCCTTTTGCGTTGGTGTGTTTACCGTACACGTGCGTGGTCTCCCGGGACTGTACGATCATGCGCTCCGGGTAGAACGGCGTGGTGAACATGGATGGATCTTTGGACGCCAGTCGACAGATCTGCGTACGGCCGCGCAGGATCGCTGTGCGGATCGCCGCATGGAGGGTGTCCCAGTTCGTGAGCTTCGGCAAATACGCCGCGTCGATCGATTCTGATACGGGCGCGAATACCGCGTCATTGGGGAACACTTCGCGCGAGCCGTAGAACATTCCCAGCGGGATCGAGTCCGTGTTATTTGCAGTGACGCGTTCCTGTTCCACGTGGGGGATCGAACGGTACGTCGTGCCGTCTTCGAAGCGAATGATCGTATCGCCCCAGGGGATTTCGTTCTCGCCCGCCACATCGATTGGCGATTCCCCTACGGGCATCGACAGCAGCGAGCGGATCGCAGCGCGCTGTTTCCAGACGTCGCGCGCTAATGTGCGGTTCGTCATGAGGATCAAGAGTAGTCTCTTCAGTTCTTCCGTGAGGACGGGGTTTAGGCCAGTTTCCCGCAGTTTTCTCTCAGGAAAATATTCCATTCTGTCGCGGATCGCGGCGATGCGGTCGAGTTCCTTCCCAATGGCATATTCGGTCTCCGCGGTGGCGGGGAGCGATCGGAGTACGTATGAGAGCTGGCTTTCCTCAGGGGCCGAGGACGCGTTCGACATGGTCGCGCCTTGCCCCGAAATCATGCTATTCATGTTCCAGCGCCACATCTGTGACGAAATCAACGTCGCTGTGGTGAGCTCGAGTATGAACTGCGCTGCGTCGCCCGGTGGCATGACGTTGAGGTTCAACGTGCTGAACGACGCACGCGTTTCGAGCGCAGTATTCAGAATGGGGCTACGCAACGCGGAGAGTCGTGCAAGCATTTGCTTGCCGTTTTCGACAGACATGAGCTCGACGTACGCGTCAAGGACGTGCGCGTTGCGCTTCGATTTCATTGCTTCGCACATATCCTGAAAGTCGCGTTCATTAAAATCAATCGCGTTGCTTTTGATACCCAGCGCGACCATCTCGTTCGACTGCAGGAATCGTTTCTCGACGAGCTCGGCGACGTTGGCAAAGAACGGTGCTACGCGCCGCTCGTATGCCGCCGCGTCTCTGATGTGCCTGCGAATTTTTCCGGGCGTGTTAAAACCGTCGTCCGACGACGCAGCCATGAGGGCGATGCGACCCGAACGTTCCCAATTCTTCGCGAAAGTCGATAAGACGGCGTTTTCGATGCTCACAATATAATAATAAATTATAACGTAATATTGTCAATTAACATTGAAAAGGCCGATAGAGTTGCTTTACATGTCGTACCGATCGCCGTTCGGTTTCGCGTTCGCGTCCGGCGCGGCATAGACCTTGCGCGGCTTCGCACCGTCGGCCGGTCCCACGAGCCCCTTCTCTTCCATGATGTCGAGGAGGCGCGCCGCGCGGGCGTAGCCGACTTTCAGCTGGCGTTGCAACAAGCTGGCCGATGCTTTGCCGCTGGAGCTCACAACGCGAACGGCATCGAAGAACAGGTCGTCGCCGCCGTTGTCGTCCGCGTCAAGATCGATCGATTGGTACGGGTTGGGCATCGCGAGCGAGCTTCCGCCCGAGGGTTGCATGTCCGTTTCGTCTTCCGGCGTGTTTTCGTCGTCCTCGGCGAGGCCGATCTGTTCCGTGATCTTTCCGCCGCCGGCGATCTTTACCGCGTTGATCACGCGTTCCACTTCCTTGGTGTTCACGTAGATGCCCTGCACGCGTACGGGTTTGGCGGTCGAAGCCGTCATGTACAACATGTCGCCCTTGCCAAGCAGGTCTTCGGATCCGACGGTATCGAGGATGGTGCGGCTGTCGACGGAGCTCACCGTGCGGAACGCCATGCGCGTGGGAATGTTCGCCTTGATGAGACCGGTGATGACGTCGACCGAGGGGCGCTGCGTGGCGATGATAAGGTGCATGCCCGTGGCGCGCGCCATCTGCGCGATGCGCACGATCATCGTTTCCGTGTCGCGGCGGAACTGGCGCATCATGAGGTCGGCGAGCTCGTCGATGACGATCACGATGCGCGGCAGGAGGAGCGTTTCATCCTGCTGCTTCTCGTTGTACTCGGCGATGTTGCGCACGCCCATGTCGGAGAAGCGATGCAGGCGGCGACCCATCTCCGCCACGGCCCAGCGCAGTGCCTGGAGCGCCTTCTCGGCTTCGGTGATGACGGGCGTGAGCAAGTGAGGAATGCCGTTGTAGGGCATGAGTTCCACGCGCTTGGGGTCGATGAGGATGAACTTCAGCTCGTGCGGTGCGTTTTGGTAGAGCAGCGCCGTGAGGAACACGTTCATGCATACCGATTTGCCCGAGCCGGTGGCGCCGGCGATGAGCAAGTGCGGCATTTCGTCGAGTGCGGAGACCACCGCGTCGCCGGACACGTCGCGGCCGAGCGGGAAGGTGAGCGTCGATTCGCTGTCGTTGAACGCGGGACTCTCGAGGATTTCGCGGAGACGGACCATCGTGCGTTCGCTGTTGGGCATTTCAATGCCGACCAAGTCCTTGCCCGGAATCGGCGCTTCGATGCGCAGGCTTTGCGCGGCGAGGGCCAAGGCGAGGTCGTCTTTCAGGTTCGCGATCTTGCTCAGTTTCACGCCTTCCGACGGCTTCACGGTGAACTGCGTGACCGTCGGGCCGGGGCGCGCGTCCTTCACCACCACGTCGATGTCGAATTCGGCGAGCTTGTCTTCGATGAGTTTCGCCTGCTTGCGCAGCTCTTCGTCGTTCACTTTCAATTCACTCTCCGCGGCTTCGAGCAGGTCCATGCCCGGGAACGTCCATTCCTCGAAACGCGTGTCTTTCATTTCGAGAACGTCCTTGCGCATCACGGCCTTCGCTTTCGCGATCATGCCGGTTTTTTTCGCAGCTTGCGCGAACGCGGGGCGGACGATGTTGAGTTCGGGCGGATCGCCGTCTTCTTCCACGAGATCTTCTTCGTCCATTTCTTCCTCTTCCTCCTCTTCTTCTTCGTCGTCGCTTTCCTCTTCCGTGCGCGAAGTTTTCTTTTCGGGTTTTTGCCTGATAGTCAGCGGTTTTTTGCTTGAGAGCAGTTGAACGATGGCGGCAACGTCGGGCTCGAACACGAGGAAGATGCCGATGAGGAACACCGCGGAGAGCAGGATGTAACCGGCCATGTCGCTGAGGTAGAGCTTGAACGGCAGGCCGACCATGAAGCCGATCGCGCCGCCGAGTTCGGGTCCGCGCGGCCACATGTCGCGCAGATCGGCGCCGAGGTGCACGATGCCCAGGAACGTGAGGAGGCAGAGGAAGATGCCTGCGGAACGACGCAGATCGAGCCGGTGTTCTCCGGATACGTGCATGACGCCCGATGCAAGGAGCGCGAGGGCGAAGAAGATGCCCCAAGCGCCGAACACGAACTGGAGCGCCGCCTTGATATTTTCGCCGCTCGGTCCGGCGGCGTCGAAGAGCGACAGGAAAAGGAGGGCGCTGAAAGCGACCTGCGTGATGCCCGCGATGATGCGCCGCGTTCCTGGTTCGAGGGCGGGGGCGGATCGGCGGGATTTTCGGGGAGCTGCTTTCTTTCGTCGCTTCGGCATCGGTAGTCAGTATACCTCCGTTCCGTCACGTCCCGAAGCCCTTTTTGCGGCAGGGAAGCGAGCCATTGCCAAAAGTACAAAAATGTTTGACATATAATTTTGTGCAACGTATAATTAATGATACTAACTATTTCTATGACGCCCACCAGCGATACGCCGGCACGCATTATCCAACTGTGGATGGAAATCAGTCGCTTGCTGCGCAAAAGCATGTCGAAGCGCGATGCTGGCGCATGCCAGATGAACCACCTGCAAATGCACGGCATGTCGGTCGTTGCCGAGCATCCCGATATCACCATGAAAGAGCTTGCGGATTTGCTGCACATCTCGTCGCCGTCCGCCACGTCGTTCGTCGACCGGTTGGTGAAACTCTCCTGGCTCGAGCGCGTCGCCGATGCGAAGAACCGAAAACTGGTCCATTTGCGCATGTTGCCGGCGGGCAAGGAGGCGTTGGCGCTTGCCGTGAAAGAGCATTCCGCCGTCATGCACGGACTCTTTTCCCTCCTTTCTTCCTCCGACCAGGCGCAGTTTGAGCGCGTGCTCTTGAATCTCAAGGAAGCGCTCGCACGTAACGTCGCCGCCCGTTAACATCCCGTACTTTCGCCCAATCGTATGACGCTTTTCTCCCGCATCCTCTCCGGCATCCGCGCCACCCCGCGGTTCCTCTGGCGCCACAAGATCGCCACGGTCGTCACGACGCTCGTCGCGTTGCCCGTCATCGGCGTCGTGGCGTTCGCGCTCAGTCCCACGCAGCCCGAATACGTGACGGACACCGCCAAGCGCGGCGACCTGCGTCAAACGGTCGAAGCCGTGGGAACGGTCATTTCCGACCGCGACCTCAACTTGCAGTTCGGCATTTCCGGCATCGTGTCCAACGTGTACGTGAAGGAAGGTGATAAGGTCCGCGCCGGTCAGAAGCTCGCGCAGCTCCGCGCCGGCGGCATGGGTGCCGATATCGCCTCCGCCCAGGCACGCGTTGCCCAGGCCGAGGCCGATCTTCGCGAAATGGAAGCGGGTGCCCGCCCCGAAGACCTTGCCGTGACCGAAGCCGAAGTCGCCAATAAGCGCGCATCGCTCGCTGCGGCCAAGGAGTCGCTCCGCGCGTCGGAGGACGCGGTAAAGAACGGCGAAACGCAGCTGGAACTTCTCAAGGCCGAAGTGAATACGGCGTTGTCCGGCTACGTGTCGACCACGAAGGCGGCGGTCACGCAGAAACTCGCGACCGTGCAAAGTTCGCTCGCCGCGATCGACGGCGCGTTCAATAACAATGACCTTCTTGATGCCGTCATCAAGAACAACCCGAGCGGTTTCGACGATCTCCGCGCCGCCATCGCGGCCGTGCAGAAAGACATCAACTTGCTCTACGGCGTGGCTGCTTCGGCCCAGACCCCGAGTGAGACGCTCGCCATGGTCGATCGCGCCACCGTGGATATCACGAACGCCAGCACTGCTGCCACCCGTGCATATACGTTCGTGAGCTCTCTCCAGGAATCGAGTTCATTCTCCAGCAGCGACCGCGAAACATATAAGTCGCAGCTCAGCACGGAACGTGACGCCATCCAGACCGCGGTTAGCGGTCTTGCCTCAGAAACGAAGGCTCTCCGCGACGCGGGAGCCGGATACGCTTCGCAGATCGCCGCCCAGGATGCGTCACTCACCGCTGCGAAAGGTGCGCGCGATAGGGCGAACGCCGACATTGCCACGTTCGAGGCGGCGCTTCGCATCGCGGAGGCACAGCTCGCCCTCAAGCGCGCTCCCGCTCGCGAGACCGACATCGCCTCTGCTCGCGCCGTGCTCAACCAGTACCGCGCCGCATTGGCCCGCGCCAGCGCCGACTTCGCCAACACGGTCGTCGTCGCGCCGGTCGCAGGCACGATCACGAAGGTTCCGGTTAAGGTCGGTGAATTCACTCCTTCGGGCGCCGCCATCACCATGCTCGGGGAAGCCCCGTACCGCATCGAGATGTACGTGTCCGAGATCGACGTCACGAAACTCGCGTTGAGCCAAAGCGGCTCCGTGAAGCTGGACGCGTTCCCCGGCGAATACTTCACGCTCAAGGTCAGCCAGCTCGACGACGCGTCGACCGACCGCGACGGCGTGTCGAAGTATCGTGTCCGCCTCGACTTCCTGGACCAGGAAGAGAGCAAGCGCGTGAAGCTCGGCATGACCGGCGACGCCATGATCATCACCGGGTTTAGCAAAGACGTGATCTACGTTCCGATCCGCTCCGTGCTCGAACGCGACGACGGTTCGGAATACGTCCGCGTGCTCGTGGACGGCGAGATCGAGGAGCGTGACGTGCAGACCGGCATGGAAGGAGAGGGAAGCACGATCGAAGTACTCGGCGTCAAAGAAGGCGAAACCGTCATCGTCCTCGTCAAAGAATGACCATGCACAAAGACGCCCCCCTCATCAGCCTGCAGAACCTCACGAAGTCGTATGATAACGACGGCGTCGTGACGCCCGTGCTTTTCGGGATCAATCTCGACATCAAGAAAGGCGAGTTCGTCGCCATCATGGGCCCGTCGGGTTCCGGTAAATCGACGCTGATGCACATTATCGGGTTTCTCGACGCGCAGACGACCGGCGAGTACCTCTTCCAGGGCGAGCCGACGGTCGCGTTCGACGACGACGAGTTGGCCAAGATCCGCGCGACCCGCGTGAGTTTCGTGTTCCAGGCATTCAACCTGTTGCCCCGCACGACAGTGCTTCAGAACGTGCTGTTGCCGCTCTTGTACCACCCCACGATTCTTGCGAAGGAACGCCAGGCCCGCGCCCTCAAAGCCATCGAGACCGTGGGGCTGTCGCACCGCACGAATTACCTTACGAGCCAGCTTTCCGGCGGTCAAAAGCAGCGCGTGGCCATCGCCCGCGCGCTCGTCACCGATCCGGATGTCATTTTCGCCGATGAACCGACGGGCAACCTTGACTCCGCATCGGGCGTCGCCGTCATGCAGGCGCTCCAGCAGCTCCACAAAGACGGGCACACGATCATCCTCGTGACCCACGAGCGCACCACCGCCGAACACGCGGAGCGCATCATCCACATCCGCGACGGCAAGATCGAGTCCGACACGAGGGATTTCAAGCGCGCGATCGCGGTCGAAAAAGATTCCCTTAAGTAAATGCGCTTTTCCGACACGCTCACCATGGCCGGCAGGGGAGTGTCGTCCAACCCGACGCGGTCGCTCTTGACCATGCTCGGCATCATCATCGGCGTGGGTTCCGTCGTGCTCATGAGCAGCGTCGGCGAGAGCATGGAAGGTGTCATCCTCAGCCAGATCAGCAGTCTTGGTAGCAAGAGCATGGTCATATTCCCCGGTAACCAGGAAGGCGGCGCGGGCCAGGTGACCGCCGGTTTCGACAGTCTGACCCTCGAAGACATCGACGAATTACGCGCGCTTACGTCCATTGAAAGCGTCGCCCCGGTTATTTTCGTGCAGGGCGCTATTACGTACGGACGCGAAGATTCTGCTGCGCAAGTCATGGGTGTCACTCCGGAATTCTTTCAGAACCAAAATTACGAAGCGGAAATAGGGCAGCTCATAGGACCGGACGAAGAAAACGGCGCCAAGGCCGTTGCCGTGCTCGGCCCCGATGCGCGCGAAGACTTGTTCGGATCGCAGAACCCGCTCGGCAAGCGCATCAAGATCGGCGAGAACCATTACACCGTGATCGGCGTCCACGAAGCGATCGGATCCCAATTTTTCCAGAATGCCGATGACCGCATCTTCGTGCCTTTTTCCAAGGCGCGCCAGGTCACCGGGCAGAAATACGTGAATCAGGTCACCATGCTCGCGACGGATTCGTTCGATCTTGCGTTCGCCGACGTCCGGTCGCTCCTTCGCCGTCGCCACGGCATCGATAACCCGGAAGAAGACGAGAAGAAGGATGACTTCGTGGTGCGCTCCTCGGAACAAGCCAATGAAATCCTCGGGTCGGTGTCGCTCGGTCTCACGCTGTTCATCACGACCGTCGCGGCGATTTCCCTCCTCGTGGGTGGCATCGGCATCATGAACATCATGCTCGTGGCGGTTACCGAGCGGACGCGGGAGATCGGCCTGCGCAAGGCGCTCGGCGCGAAACGCCGCGACATCCTGCGCCAATTCCTCCTCGAATCGATCTTCCTCACGCTCATCGGCGGCGTCATCGGCATCGCGGGCGGCATCGCGCTCGCGTTCGTCGCGGCACTCGGCGTGCAGACGGTCTTGGCCACCTACGCGTTCGCGGTGTCCGTTTCGTCCGTGGTCGTGTCGGTGATCATGGCCGCCCTCACGGGCGTCGTGTTCGGCCTCACGCCCGCGCGCAAAGCGGCCGACCTCAAGCCCATCGAAGCCCTTCGTTACGAATAATGCTCGCCCAAGACCTCATCCTGACGGCATCCGCGGGACTCACGGCCAACAAAGGCCGCGCGCTCCTCACGATGCTCGGCGTCATCATCGGCGTCGCGTCGGTCGTGCTCATGGTGTCCGTGGGCCGCAGCTTCCAGAACTACATCCTCACGCAGATCGAGTCGTTCGGCACCGACACGATCGACGTGTTCCCCAGCGGTCTCGAGAAGTTCGGCGGCAACCTCGAGAGCCTGACATACGAGGATTTCGAAGCGATCAGCCAGCTTCCGACCGTGAAGCTCGCCGGGCCCATCATCGTGGTCGGCGAGAAAGTGACGTACGGCCGCGAGGAAATTTCGCCCATGGTGATGGGCAGCGACCGGGCGTTCGTGGAGAACTACCGCTTGAAGATCGCGACGGGACGCGGCCTCGACGACACCGACGAGGCGGGCGCGAAAAGCGTCACGGTGCTCGGCGCCCAGGCGGTTGAAGACCTGTTCGGCGACGCGCAACCGCTCGGCAAACGCGTGACGATCGGCACGCAGTCGTTCACGGTCGTCGGCACGCTTGAGAAGCA
>DALYDP010000002.1:17453-22866 GCA_031973095.1 Candidatus Peribacteraceae bacterium
GTCACGGCCATCGTCGGTTCCGTCACCATGGGCCTCACGGTGTTCCTGTCGCTCATCGCCGCAATCTCACTCCTCGTGGGTGGCATCGGCATCATGAACATCATGCTCGTGTCGGTCACCGAGCGGACGCAGGAAATCGGTCTGCGCAAAGCCATCGGTGCGCGCAAGGTCGACATTCTCCTGCAGTTCCTACTCGAATCCGTCACCCTCACGGTCACGGGCGGCGTCATCGGTATCGTCATCGGCATTTCGTCGGGCTGGATCCTTGCGAAAATCGCTAATAAAGTCCTCGGCGAATTCGATTTCGTGCTCAGCATCTGGGCCATCGTCCTCGCGATCATCATGGCCGTCGGCACGGGTCTCGTGTTCGGCATTTACCCCGCGCGCAAAGCGGCGAACCTGCACCCGATCGAAGCGCTCAGGTTCGAGTAAGGCTTCCCCCTGGCCCCTCTCCCGCAACCCTGTTCTCTCACCTGGGAGAGGGGAGCGATTTTTTTGCATATAGTAAAACCATTCCCCTCTCCTGGGTGGCGTGCGGTTGTGTGTAGGAGAGGGGTTAGGGGAGAGGTATGACTATTGCATCGCCTCGAAGCACTTCTCGACGAGCGGTTTGTCTTGTTCGTAGTCCGACGCTTCGGGCCGCGTGATCATAAGCCAGTTCTTCATAACACCGTCGCCGGGGTTGAAGTGTCCGTAGACCGACGGGTTTGATGCGATTTTTTCCTTCACAAGTTCAGGATTGCACTTTATGCCGAGCGCATCTTCGTAGAGGAACGCGAACATTTTCTTGTCCTTGTACCACGAGGGGCAGCCGAAGGTTTTCTTCTGGGGTAGGCCCATCTCGAAGCCGAACCACTTCTCGCCGAGTTCCAGCAGGTCGTCGCGCATGACGGAATCGTAGCATGATGAAAAGGGCGCCGAAGCGCCCTGGTCGCGCCAATCCCCGTCGGGGATTGGCGCGTGTTTCGATCGATCTCCCTATTTTTTCGACGAAGCGGAGCCGTTCAGGGCATCTTCGCCGAATTCCGTCAGGATCACGCCGTAGACGTCCCCGGGCACGCCGCAGTCATCGATGTCGCAGTGTGGGAAGCGTCGGAGGAATTCCGTGCGGGCTCTCCACACTTGCTTCGCGGCCGCGAGGCGCGTCCGGGGGCGGCAGGTTTTCGGGTCCAGCGCCTTGAACCACTTCGCCCGGAACTTCGCCGCGCTTTGCCAGTGGGCGAGGGCTTCCTCGGTTGCGCCGTGGCCGAGCTGCCACCGCGCGACGTTGAGATGCAGGTATCCCAGCGCCTCGTAGCGCCGGTGTTCCGTCAATTTCGTCATCGCTTCGGCAGCTTTCTGAAACAGCGGGGGGATCAGCTGGTCCGTGTTTTTGTCACCGGCGTTGCGGTAACAGAGCAGAGCGTAGTTTGGCAGGTAGGCGTCCAGAACGTCACACGCATACGCGTGGTCGAACCTCGCGAATCGGTAGCCGAGACGGAGCCAATCTCCGTCATCGTTGGTACCTAGCTTGACGCCGACGTGGTATTCCGCGACGAGGTGCAGGAACGTCATCCGCGGATCGTTTTTCAGAAGCGGATTGTGCGTCTCGACCAGGTCGAGCACGGTGACGATCACGTCTAGATCTATCATTTCTTGCCGCACGTCGAGCAGTACGTCGAGGAAGCCCTCGTCCTTTGGGTCGAGGGGCAGGCTTTTCAGCCAGCTCGCTGGGGTGACCGGGGAAATGTCCATGGAAATGTTCCTTTTGCGAAATGTGAACGATCGGATCGGGGAGACACCCCGCGATTCCGTCGTTCGGGGTGAAACCGGGTCCATTATATTTATTTAACAATAAATGTAAACAATTGCAATAATCCATGTGGCACGTCAAAAGGCGCCTTTGGGGCAAAGGATGTTGGGTCTGGGAAGTCTGTCTACGCTGCGCTACGCCGTGGCAGCACTATTTTGGAGAGATAGGAAGGAAATCTCGGCGAAGCCCTCAGGCGAAGCCGGATGGTGGGCCGGCAAGGATTTGCACCTTGGAAGGCGTAAGCCACCAGATTTACAGTCTGGCCCGGTTGACTACTTCGGTACCGACCCACGGTAACGCCCGGGGAGTGTACGTTCGGCTTTTGTCGAATGCAACGCTCACGCCCTGCGGAAAGCATTCCGTGCGGCAAAAGCCATGGCGGCCGCGCCACAGGCGATCACGATCCACGTTTCGGCGCCGCTTTCGGCGTTCGCCGTCGGCTTGTGCTGGGTGACGCCCGGTTTCCTGCTTGAGGACACGCCCGTGCCCTTGGCGCCCACCACGTGCGGGTTCACCGCGATTATGCCCGCAGGAAGCGGGGACGGTGCGGCGGAGCTGGAAGACGTCGGGAGCGGCAATGCCGGAACCGACGAAGAGGACGGCGGAAGCTGCGGGACGGATGAGACGGTGGCCGACACAGGGATCGATGACGCGCTCGAGGCCGGGGTTGCGGCGATACTCACGACGATCCCGCCGGAGAACTCGGGATTGGTTTCGGAGATGAATGGATACGTGCCTTCGGGCGCGTTGAGCGGGAGCGTGTAGAAATAATCGCTCGCCGCGAAGATGATCGGCGTCACGAACGGTTTGCCGTCGGGCGTGGGGAGCGTTTCGGAGCTGAGGACGTGCGGAATCTGGTCTTCGTTGAGGAAGCGGATCACGTTTCCGGGACGGATCGTCGAAGGGTCCGGGTCGGGTCCGTCTGGCGTCAGGCGGATCGTGACGTCGGGCGTCGGGTTGGTGAGTTGGCCGAGAAGTTCTCGTATGCCCCCGAACGAGTAGGTAACCCCGCCGATCATGATGGCGATGCCGACGATGGCCGCCGGTAAGCGGGACACCTTCGCGCGCGTGCCGTCGGCCGTGCGGGTCCGGACGGGTACGGCTTGTTCGTCTTCCGTCGATTGCCAGTGCGGATGCAAGTTGGTCATCGAGGGAGGGTGGAAACGGCCGTCCATTGGCGGCGGAACGCGAGGAGCGTGCCCGTGACCGCGGAGACAGCGGCGAAGAGGAGGAGCCATGACGCGGGACCGGATTCCCCGGCGACGTTGCCGCCGGTTCCCGGGGCATTGCCGTTGGGGCCGCCTTCGATGAGCGCGCCGGAGAGCGGCGACGTCGAGGTTGCCGCGTTGCCGACGGCAACGGCCACTTCCTGGCTGAAGTCGCTTTCATCGCCGGCACCGTTGACTGCGCGGACGGCGAAGTAATACGTTTGCCCGACCGGCAGCGCGCGGATGGTCAGCGTCTGACCTTCCTTATCCACGCTGCGGCGCTGGATGTATTTGCCCGAGATCGTGCCGTAATAAAGGTTGTAACCGGCGAGTTCGGCGGATGGCAGGGGGTTCCAGGCGAGGAACACGGAACTACCTTCGGTGGTGACGCGCAAGGACTGCACTTGGAGTTTCGAGAAGACCGCGGGCACGACGGGCGCGGATGATGCTGCGGCCGAAGAGGCGGGCGCGGTGATCGACGTTTGCGATGATGCGGGGGCGGAGGAGGCAACGTTCGGTGCGGAAGACACCGTCGCCGATGGAACGGATGACGTCGCGGCGGACGGTTGGAAACGAATCGCCAGGCTGCCCTGCGTGATGGACGAGACGTTCTCCGTGGTCGTTCCTTCTTCGATGAACGCGCCCGTATGGGCGTCTTCTTTTCCGTTCGCGTCGTAGAACGAGAGGGCGCTGCCGATGGACGGCGCTTCCTTCACGGTCATGACGATGCGCGCGAGCACGATTGTTTGGCCGGTCACCGCTTGTTCCGACGTGCCGCTGACTTTGATGTAGTTGTCCGCGACGGAGAAATCCGCTTCGCCCGGCGTCGCGACCGGGAAGGCGTCGGAGAGCTCGAGGGTTTTGCCTTCGAGGATGTTCGAATCGTAGCCGATCCACGCGCGGAAGCGCGTGAGTGGGCGGCCGGACGGGTTATGCAAGATGAGGTCCATGTCGAGCGTGTCGCCGACCTTCAAGAGTCCGGTCTGGCGGCTCAAGGGATCGCGCACTTCGTATTCGGGACACGGCGCCGGCGACGTATCCGCCAGGTCCATGACGCCGTCGATGTGGGGTACTTCGCCGCCGAAAACTTGGTCAGCGGCGGCATGGTTTGTTTCTACGCAGTGCGGACGCAGTTCGAACGTCACGTCGGGTCCGGTCTGCGCGAGGGTGACGCTTTCCGCGACCGGGACCAGTGCCAATGCGGCGCTCAGCGCCATGCGTGCGTAGGGGTGGCGCATGTGGTTAGCGGGGGGAGATCGAGCGGAGGATGCGGATCGCGTCGTCGACGGTGAGTTGTCCGTTGGAGTTCGGATCCGCCGCGAGTTCCGCGGGCGTTGCCTTTCTGTATCCTTGCGCGATTTCGAGGATGACAGCGGCGTCGCGTTCGTCGACCTTTCCGTCACCCGTCACGTCCCCGCGGGGCGCTTCCGTCGCGGCCGATCCTTGGATCGTTCGGAGCTGGTTCGACGTCTGCACGCCGATGCCGAACGATGCCGCGGCCGCCACGAGGGCGAGCGGGACGAGGGTGAGAAGGTTCCGGTACTGGCGTGTGGGTGTGCGCGACATTTCCCATCATTGTACCCAAAAAACGCGTTATCGACAACAATGAGGGTATTGACGCAGCATGGAAATGGTTCCTGGTTTTATCCGATTTTCCAGGCGTTCCCGCGTATACTCACGGCGTGGCATCGATCACCCTGATGACGGGCGAAAACCTCTACGCGTTGCGCCTCGAAAAGAAGCGCTGGATCGACGAATTCGTCAAAAAATACGGTCCCGATACCGTCGTGCGCATGGAAGGGAAGGGGCTGACCGTCCGCGATTTGCTCGACGAAGTGAGCGTGATGCCCTTTTTGGCGGAGAAGCGCTTGGTCATCGTCGACGGCGTTCCGAAGGCGACGAAGGAGGAGATGGCGGCCCTCGAGGCGGCGGCGCATCCGTCGACGATTCTCTTGTTCGTTGATCCTGCTCCGGACAAGCGCTTGGGCGGCGTGAAACAGCTCATGGAGATCGCGGCGACGAAATCGTTTCCCGCCGTGCGGGGGCCCAAGCTGATGCAATGGCTATCCGCTGAAGCCGCGCGCTTGGGCGTGGCGTTCGAACGCATGGCGGCGGAATCGATGGTCGAGCGATTGGGTGATGACCAAGAAGCGCTCGCGACGGAAGTCGAAAAATTCGCGATCGGTATACGGGGCAGGGCGGTGACGATCGATGACGTCGACGTGCATACCATTCCGACAGACGAGGGCGTGGTGTGGACCATGACGGACCTTATTTCCGCGGGAAAGAAAAAAGAAGCGCTCGCATATACGCGCAGGTTGCTCGAGCGGGGATCGGACGCGTACGGATTGTGGGCGATACTGCTGTCCATGCTCAAGAACGTGGTCGCCGTGCGCGCGGCCCTGGACGACGG
>DALYDP010000002.1:22966-44111 GCA_031973095.1 Candidatus Peribacteraceae bacterium
CTGGTCCCGTTCGCGCGCGAGGATGTCGCGAAGCTTCGAGACCTGATCGTCGTTCATCACCGGGAGGATGTCGATCCAGTATCGGCGTTCGTCGTCGTTCATGCTCTCCGATGTCACGATCAAATCGACGAGTTCGCCGAACTTCGCCCGTACGTCGGCCGGAACGATGATGGGAGTCGTCGAATCGGGCATGCGCACAGCCTAGGGCTCTCCAACGCGACGGACAAGCTCGCTCAGGCGACTTTCACGATCTCGTACGAGATCACGCCGGACGGCGTCGTGACTTTCACGATGTCTCCCTTCAGCTGGCCGAGGACGGCTTTCCCGATGGGGGATTCGTTGCTGATCTTGCATTCGAACGGGTTGGCCTCGGTGGCGCCGACGATCGTGTATGACACGGCTTCGTTTTCTGAGATATCGCGGATCGTGACGTGCGAGCCGATGTTCACTTCCTTGCCGACTTTCTTTACATCGTGCTCGGAGATGATTTTCGCGTTCTTGATCTTGCGTTCGAGTTCGATGATGCGTCCTTCGACGAACGCCTGTTCGTTCTTCGCCTCCTCGTACTCCGAGTTTTCGGAAAGGTCTCCGTAGGAGATGGCTTCTTTTAAACGCTGCGCGACCTCGCGGCGGCGCACCGTTTTCAGGTTCTCAAGTTCTTCCTTGAGTTTTTTGAGACCTTCTTTGGTAACGAGTGTTTCTTCGTCGTCGACGAACGAGCTTCCGCCCGAACCGGACGACGACTGCGCGTCATCCATGGAAAGTTCCCCGAAGTCGTCTGAAGAGGCAAACATAGCCGCCGCAGTATACGTATCGCCCAGGGGCGGCGCAATGCGAGCCTGGCGGCTTTTTCCACGCGGATCCGGCTTCTGGCGCGGGCGTCCGGCGGTGCGCTACGATGGCCACCGTCATGCACGCACGCTTCGTTGTCCTCGCCTCGTTTTTCCTCCTTTCCGCTCCGGCGGCCCATGCGGCATCCGGATTAGCCCTACCTGATTTGTCAGGCGTCTTCACGATCCTTGGCGACCTCGGGGCCGACCAGGGTAGGGACGACGCCTCGCGCGGGTTCGACGAATCGCAGGAGTTGTTCCCGGCGGTCGAGGTTGAATCGGATTCGGCCATCGGCGATCAGCGCGACGAACGCACGGCCGAATTCCTCACCATCCGCGTCGGCGCGAAGGAAGTCGTTTTACGCGACGTACCGTTGAAAGGATGGTTCGCGCCGTACGTGCGTGACCTTGCCGAATTGCAGCTCGTGTCCGGATATCGTGATGCAGCCGGAAACCCCACGGGTACGTACGGTCCGGCCGATGCGGTGACCCTTGAACAGGTTGCTAAGGTTGCAGTGCTCGCCGCGGGCATCGATGCGACGTCGTGCCGCGTGCCTCCGGCGAACGTTTCCGCGTCGGGATCGTGGTCCGCTCAGTACGTCGGGTGCGCCGAACAGCGCGAGTGGGCAGTGTTCGCCGATCCGTTGGCCGACCTGAAGCGTCCCGCCACGCGCGAGGAGGTCGTGATGACCATCCTGCAAGCGTTCAAACGAGAGTTCGACGTCGAGACCGCATCGCTCACGTTTTCGGACGTGGAGAAAACCGGCGCGTATGCCCCGGCCATCGCGAAGGCAGCGACGGACGGCGTCGTTTCCGGCTACACCGATGGCGAGGGCAACCTCACGGGCGCTTTCGGCCCCAAAAACAACGTTACCCGCGCCGAATTCGCCAAGATCGTCAGCGTGTCGCTGCAGCTCTACGGGGATTGATCAGGGAATGCGGTGGCGTTGTTGGCGCTGCTCTGCCGCATGTTCGCTGCGCGGTTCGTGCAGCAGCTCGAGGAGCAACGTGCCGAGAATGACGAACCCGCCGCCCAGGAAGTGGTACCACCCGACCGGTTCGCCCAGCACGGCGTAGGCGACAACACTGGAGAGAATGACGTCGACGGAACCAACGAGCGAGATGCTCGACATGGGAAGCCGTTCGATCGATTCGTAGAACGCGACGCTGTTGATGAAGCGTGATATGAAGCCGAACCCGAGAAGCGCCGGGATGAGCGCGATGGGGAACGTGGACGCTTCCGCCGCCAGGGAGTGGGGCACGAAAGGGGATGCGAGGAAGAACGCGGCGACGGCTGTGGTCGAGCGCGCACACAGCGCGACGTGCGAAGGCACGTGGTGGAGCCATTTGCTGTAGACGCAATTGCCGAACGCGAATGAGACGGTCGAGAGAATGATGAGCATGTCGCCGGCTTGCGGCGTCACGCTTTCGCTGAAACCCCGAAGCGCGATGATCACGAGTCCGGCCAGGATGCTCCCTGCGGCGAGGAAGTGTGCGCGCGTGATTTTTTCGTGCAGAAAGAAGCCCGCGAGCAGGAACACGAACAGCATTTCCGCCTTGCCGAAGAAGCTCGCGTTGACCGCGCTGGTGATGGACAGGCCGGTGAACCAGAGGCCGGGCCCGATGACCCCGCTGAGCATGCCCATGGCGAAGAGCGACAGGAGCTGCGGCCTCGTGAGGGACGCGAACGTACGGACGATCGGCACCATGCCGAACGACAGTACGACGAAGGTGAGGACGAGTAGTTCACTGATGAACACCAGCGAAACGGGCGACAGATCGATGGAAAGTATTTTTGCGAAGACGTTGAACGTCGAACCAGCGAGGATGCTCGTGGACAGTGCCAGCCAGCCGATGCCCGCCTCCGTGAGGGAGGGGCGGCGAATGCTTAAGGGCCGGAGTGTTAGGAGGCTTAGCAAATCATGTTATTATAGCAGAAAAAGTATATTTCGGCCAGAACATGTCGCATGACCACAACACGGACCCTTTTTGCATATCATTTGCATGTAGGGTCGCATCAAGCGTAGGATCCGAGCGTATTTTTCACTCCTACCCATGGAAACGTCAGCACTCTTTGGTTTCGCCAGCGTGGTCCTCGTCAGTCTCGCGTCGCTCGTCGGCGTGCTCGTTCTGACCGTCAGGGGATCGATTGTCTCAAACGTACTTTTGTATCTCGTCAGTTTTTCGACCGGCGCCATTCTCGGCACCGTGTTCTTCCACTTGTTCCCGGAAGTCATGGAGCACGCGGGCGATCCTTTGGTCGGTTCCGTGCTGATCCTCGGCGGCATGCTTCTCGCGTTTTGCATCGAAAAGTTCATCCACTGGCATCACTGTCACAGCACGGAACACGACGGTCACGGCGGCGAGCACAACCACCCGCTCGGTTCGCTCATCCTCATCGGCGACGGCATCCATAATTTCGTCGATGGCATGCTGATCCTCACGGCCTACATGGTGAGTGTGCCCGCGGGCATCGCCACGACCATCGCGGTCATCCTTCACGAAATCCCGCAGGAACTGAGCGATATTTCGCTCCTGCTCCATAGTGGTTTCACGCGGAAGCGCGCCATCGTGTGGAACACGGTCTCCGCGTGCACGGCCATCGCGGGCGCCGCCGTGGCGCTCCTGTTCCAATCGCGGGTCGAGGGTATCGAGTTCGTGCTCCTCCCCATCGCCGCCGGCAACTTCCTCTACATCGCCACCACCGACCTCATCCCCGAATTGCATAAGGAAACGCGCATCGGCAAGAGCCTCGTGCAAGGCGGATTGCTCCTCGCGGGCATCGTGCTCATGGGGGCGCTTGCTTTAGGTGCTTCACCGCACGCCGCCCTCGAAGGCGACGGCCACGACCATGACCACGACCATGCGGGGGGGATGCACGAGGAAACGGCCGAGGAAGAGTCAGCCGTGCGCGTGCATATCATGAACCCGGACGGCACCGAGGCGGACGGTTCAGTGAATGTGCGCGTGCGCACACGCTGATCCGTCGCCCTTAAGCATTCGCACCGCGAACCAGGTGGAAATCGGCACCGCGAGCGTCAGCGTCATGCTGCCCACGAGCGTGCGTACGATTTCCTCGACCAGCGATTCGCTGTTGAGGATCACCCACCACGGCGCCGACGCATCGCTCCAGAAGAGCAGGAGTAGCGGCAGCGAGGCGCCTGCGTAGGCGAGGGCCAAAGTGTTCACGAGCGACGCGATGTGCTCGCGGCCGATCGAGAGGCCAGCCGCATACAGCTGTGCGCGCGTCATGCGGGGGTTCGCGCGTTTGATTTCGTTGATGGCCGCCGTTTGCGTGGTGGTGATGTCATCGAGAACGCCGAGCGCGCCGATGACGATGCCGCCGAGCAGGAGCCCGCGGAGGTTCACCGCTTGCAGGGGGCCGAGTTGCAGGAAGACCGTTTCTTCCGCGCCGCCGCCCGTGAGTTGCGCGAGGCGCACCGCGACGATCGAGAGGAGTAGTGATAGCGCGAGCGTGACGAGCGTGCTGAGCAGCGCGACGCTGGTGCGGAACGAAAACCCGTGCGCGAGGTAGAGCGAGGTGCACGCGATGGCGATCGCGCCTGCGAACGACACGAGCAGGGGATTGGAGCCGTTGCCAATCGCGGGGACGACGAAGAATGCGAGAATGCAGATGCTGACCGCGAGGCCGATGATCGACGTGAAGCCCGTCCTGCCCGCGAACGCGATCGCGAGCACGAAGAACGCCGCGAGGAGCGCGAAGACCCACGGAAGGCGGTAGGGTTCGCGTCCGAGTAGTTTCACCGTGCTGTCCGCGCGGTTCAACCGTTCGACGACGACCGTTTGCCCCGGTACAAGCAATGCGTGCATATCGGTCACGGCGGCGTTCTCGAGCGTCGCTTCCGTGCCGTCGCCGAGGCGCACGAGCAATTGTTGGATCGTGCGGTCGAAGCCCGACGAATCGTCGTGCTCGGTGGAGAGGACTTGTAGGACGGTGGCGGTGGTATACGTGTCCACGGTTGCGACTGGTTCGTCCTGTGCGGACATCGCGAAAGGGATCGCGAGGACGAGGAGTGCGAGGAGGGATTTCTTCATGGAGCAATTTTATCACAGTCGTTCATTCGCAAACGCTCTGCCGGAGTGTGACTTGAGATATTGTTCGAATGCCAATGCACGTTTTTCATCGGCGAAGCCCGTGCATGATTTCAATTTCCATCGTGTGTTGTATTTGCTCGTATGCGGGCTTTTCAGTGAATTATGTTCACTGATTCTTCTTTCAGGTCGCTCGTGATACCTACGTACCAGTGCGCAGAGTCTTCAGGCTCGATGATGTACACGAAATACATGGATACAGCGTAAAAGCCCGGCTTCGCATGTGCTTCGCCGCGGTATCCGGCTTGCGTGATGTTTTTTATGGACTCTGTCGGGCCGTAGTTCCGTCGAGCGACGGAACGAAGCCGGATGGTGCCGTCGGCTGGACTCGAACCAGCAAACCCGTGAGGGTCGGGGATTTTAAGTCCCCTGCGTATGCCATTCCGCCACGACGGCAAGTGAGAGCGAAGGAGCAAACATGTCGTATTCTACATACAACATTCTACTTTCCACATTCTTCGTTAGATCGGTAAGGCGTCCAGCTTGATGTCCGGTCGTTCCTGCTGCTTTTGGTGCGCGCCGACTTCCATGGGTTCGCCCGTCACCGGGTCCACTTCCTGCGCGGTGAGGATGAGGCGGCGCAACGTCGTGCCGACCGGCGTGCAGGTCATGAGCGTGGCGATGCGCTTGCCGACCGGCTGGTCGAGGACCGTCACGTCGCTCGGGACGATCTCCTTTTTCGTGTCGATCACGTAGCGATATTTGTCGCCGCCGTGGTACACCCAGAATTCGTCGCCGACGTTCAGTTCGCCGAGGCGCGCGAAGACCGATTTATAGTCGCCCGCGGCCCATGGGAAATACGAACTGTGGCCCGTGAGGAAGAAGTTGCCCGCTTGGCCCGCTTCGGCCGTGCCGGGGTAATGCACGACGCCGCGTTCGAGACCGTGTTGGATGTCCGTTTCGAGCTGCTTCCAGTCTTCGCGAATGAGCGAATCGGTCGGGAGAGTGACGATCGGCGAGCGCAGGTGGAGTTTCGGGATGATGAGCAAGTCGTCCGGCGGTCCCACGAGCGGCAGGTGCGCCGCGAGTCCTTCGTCGCCGTCGCCGGCCGTGGGGAGCGTGGGCACTTGGCGCAGTTTCTCCGCGAGGGATTTTTGTGCGGACGAGGAATCGTCGAGGCTCGTGAACGCGAGGAGGGGTTCGATGCGTGCCGAGGCGATCGCGGCGAAGCTCTCGTAGTTCATCGCCGAGAAGAGCAGCGCGAAGATGGCGGCGAACGTGCCGCCGAAACGTGCCACGTCGATCGCGAACAGCGCGCCGCGGCTGTATTGTTTCACTTTCGTGCGGCGGACCGGCACGAGCACGGGCTGCGTGACGAAGCGTCCGAACGACCGGAAGATGGATTTCAATTCGTCGAGGGCGCCGTATGAGGCATCGATGCCGTCTTCCACCGTGGAGCGCACCTGGCGCTCACTTTCCTCAAGGATGCGCTTGGCCGCGACGATGGCGTCGCGTTCGGCGTCATCCAACGCATCGGCGACGGATGCGCGCACGGAAGCGAGTTGGTCCGTCACGCGCCGTCGCGCGTTCTCCCGCACGACCACGGGCAAGTTCGAAATGTCTTCGACCGGTTCGTCGGGAAGTCCCCACTGCACGGCGTCGATGTCCATCGTCGTCGCGCGTTCGGCCATCGGCTCGGGCGTGAAGGAAAATCGAGGTTTTTCCACCGCTTTCGGTTCGATGCGCGGATGTTCCGGGGCCGGCGACGCGCCAAGTGACAACACGATGTTGCCATCTTCGTCGTAACGGGCGCGTTGCTTGGGGGAATTTCCCGGCGTCATGGTATCGGATCAGTATAGCGGATTTCGGCTTCCGACGCACGTCGAAAGGGTGTGCCAGTCTAGGGGAACCGCCCCGTCTCCGGGAGGGTTAAACCGGCCGTTCCATCACCCCTCCGCCGACTACCTCTTCACCCCGGTACAACACGAGCGATTGGCCCGGCGCAAGCGGCGAAATCGGCGATTCGAATGAAAAACGGGCGGTTTCGCCGTTCCGCACGACCGTGCCCCGCAGGCGCTGGCTGAGTGATCGTACCCGGCACTCGAACGGCGTCTCTTCGCCTTCCGGCGGCGCCCACGATACCCAGCGGACGTCCGACAGTTCGATCACGTCCACCAGTTCCGATTCCTTATCGGCTACCACGAGTTCGTTCGTGGCCGTGCGCTTCTCCACCACTTCCAGGGGGATTTTCAGTCCGCCGACGCCGAGTCCGCGGCGCTGGCCGACGGTGTAGAGCGGAAGTCCCGCGTGCGTGCCCATGACCGTGCCGTCGCGGCGGACGATGTTTCCGGGTTTCATCGCTTCCGCAAGGTGTCGCTTGAGGAATTGCTCGGGCGTTTTCTCCGGAAAGAAGCACAGGTCCATGCTCTCTTTGTACGACACGTCGTCGTACGGCACGCCGAACGATTGCGCGAGCGCAAAGACGTCGTGCTTCCGCATGGCGCCGAGCGGGAAGAGTACGCGGGAAAGTTGTTCCTGCGTAAGTCCGTACATGTAGTAGCTCTGGTCTTTGCTGGCATCGACCGCTTCGAGAAGCAGATTGCGGGACGTGCCGTCTGACAGCTCCTCTTTTGCCACTCGCGCGTAGTGCCCGGTCGCGATCCGCTCGCAGCCGAATTCGTCGGCGAGTTCGAGCAGCTTGCCGAACTTGATCGACCGGTTGCAGCCGATGCACGGGTTGGGCGTGCGGCCCTCGGCGAAGCCTTTGAGGAACGGATCGACGACGTGTTCGTAGAATTCTTTCTCCAAGTCGACGATGTGGTATGGAATTCCGAGTACATCGGCGGTCGCTTTCGCGCGCATCGCCGTTTGGGCGTTGCAGCATTTGCTAGGTAACACCTGTGCCATCGCGGGTGCTAGCGGATCGCTCCACAGCGTGAAGCGCACGCCCACGAGTTCGTGTCCTTCCTGTTTGAGGAGGTGCGCCACGGTCGACGAGTCGATTCCGCCCGAGAGTGCCACGAGGATTTTCACGGGCGGATGATAGCAGGTCAGAACGCGCCGTTCGCCAATTCCTGGGTGAATGCGGTCACTTTACGCAACCTCTTCTGCAAACGGATTTTCATGCGTTCGCCGCGCGGGGAACGGTCGACCATGGCCTTTGAACTCGATGACTCCGAGGAACGGGATAAGGACGTGGTGGCAGATGATGAGCTCTTGGTGCCGCGGACGGAGCGGAAGGACGCGGACGATATCTTCGAGGGGGATGACGAAGATGTAGTGGTGCCGGACTTCAACGGCTTCATGGTTTCCACGAATGTGATCCATGCGTCGAGGTCGGCGTTCTGGTCGAAGAGCGTCACCATCTCGAGTCCGTAGAGCTTGCCACCGAATGACGCGTAGCTCATGCGCACGTAACGTCGCTTGTTTGGAATGCTCGTTTCAAGTGAGAAAGAATATTCACGGGAGGGGTGGCCCATGAGCGTGCCCGTCGCTGTTTTTAAATCCATCATCGACGGGATGATCTGGTCTGACATCGTTTGCTCCGCGTCCACGTTGCTGGCGCGGTCAAACGCGGCGTCGATCTCGAAAAGCGGTAATTCCGCCCCGCGGAACGCCGGTAAGTCTTGCATGAAGATGTTCATGGATGAGAGCCCGCTTGAAAACGTCGCGGTTTTATATTTCTGGCGAAGATAGATGACGGGTTTGCGTACGGTTTTTTCTTTGCGGTATTCCACGACGCTCCATCCGTCGGGCACCGTGAACGATGCGAATTCGGTTTCGACCGGCACGTCAGCGGCAGCCGAGATGAAGGGGGTGAGAAGAAGTGCGACGGTGAGGATGGAGGTAGGGCGAGTGAGCATAGGAGAAGTGAAAATTATTCGGTCCAGCGGAAGGATTCGAAAACTTCGTTCGGAACAGATTCATTATTTGTTACTTGTTTAATACAAATCGCGACGGCCTTTCCTATCTTTTCAGCGCAAAAAGCGAATGAGACAATTCCTTCACTCTTTTTTTCGCATACTTCATTTTTATCTTCAATGTCGCTTCCATCTAATTTTTCTATAGGCGTCACCTTCCCCCATTTTCCTGCTGGCGTTGAGATAATGCTTGTTTGATCGTCTACCCCTAATGCAGGACAGGTTTCTAATTTATAAATTTCAATTGATATATCATCTTTTTCCATTTTAATTTTTGGAGCCTTAAAATTTGTGTGAGCCGTACTTCCATCTGCACGCATATATGCGAATCCGAGTTCTATTGGGGAAGTTATGAAAAAATCTTTATCTGATAAATCAGATTTTGCCTCAGGATGGGTGCAAGCAATTAAGAATAGTCCCGTTACAATGATTATTTTTTTTATTCCCATATAAATTCAAAGGAGTTAGTAAGAGGATTCTTTTTCCAAACATGCATCATTCCGTTTTGTGAGACATAATCACCATTTTCATCAACTTCATACCATTGATACGTTGTTCCGTCACGCACTACGCGTCGTCTATCTTCCGGATTTTGTGCATATGCAATCCAGAATTGGTTGGATTGGGAATCGGGCACGTTACCGGCAACGTTTTGGGGGGAACGATCTAGGATGAGTCGTGGATTTTCTTCGCCGTTGCTTTGTAGGTTTGTTGTTACGAATTTTTTAAGATTTACGTCCCATTCAACGTTAAAGCTATCATTGTCTCCGTATTGCTGCAGGCTTCCGTCCGGACCTGCGTCCTGTGCTTTTACTGCGAGTCCGAATGCATCAACAAGAACTGTTCGCAAATCAATACTTAACCCATTGGCATCATCAATGTGCCCGGACATGTGTAAGTGGTCATTATCAACACCTGAACCGATTGTGTTCACTTCGCCGAATTGTGCATCTTCGGGAACGATCATTCCTGCGGTTAGGGGAATGATTGTTCCATTCGCCTGCCTTAACCCGACATTATCCATATGTAAATATTTCGTGAACCACGTAAATGTTTCTCCTGATGGCAATATAGATTCGTGCTTCAGGATCACTGTATGCCACGTGTTAGTGCCATCACCTTCTGGGACCACAGTTCCTTGAGCGGGAGCCCTCACAGCTTGCCCTCGATCCGTTGTGCCTGGCATGGTGATATCGACGGCGTTGTATTGGTTCGTGCCATCGTGGTACGGCGACGCAATGTTCCAATACCAATTTCCCGAAGTGATGGAACGGAGGGGGAATTTCGCAGGGTTTGCAAGAATGCTCAAGACAGCGTTTTCTTTTTCCCGGCGCTCGGCATTGTCGGAGGTATCTGGAAGTGTCGAATAATCGCCAGGAGAGTTTGTAGAAGTTGCGCTAAATACATCGGGGAGCGAAATGGAATTCGACACCCGATCACCTTGCATTCCTTGGCTAGAGTTAGCAGTTTCCCATAAAGCCAACTTGAACGTAAATTCCGTATTAATAACATCAATCCCTTGTCCAAACGTTGTTCGCAGTACATCCGCTATGCGACTGACGGGAATTTGCACCCACATAGTGTGCTGGAAGTTTCCTTGCAGAAGGGGAATGTTGGAAAGCTGTACCTGACCGCTTTCATCCATGAGATAAACGTTCCCCTGATGATATGAATTTGTGGGCGTCGTAAAATTGAATCGAATCCTGACGACGTCAAGAGGCTGATTTGTTTCCCTGTCGTTCGGACGACTTGCCCAAGTTTCAACGATTTCGGTCGACTCTAACTGGCCCGGATTAAATGCGCTTGCGAGTGCGGGATCTCCCCTCTCTGCAACTGTTGGCGCGAACATCTCTTTCAAGACGACAGGTCTCATTTGAGGGCTGCTCGCGCTCTGCAATACTTGCAAAACTTTTGCGGTTTCGATGCCGGTAGCAGCGTGAATGATCGCTGCAATATTGGGTAGATTATTAGTTAAGGCTTCGACTGCTGCTTGTGCAACCCCAAGGAAAAGGCGGCCAACACCTGTTTGCTCAAGCTTTGATATGTCTAGAGATGCTAAACGCGACAGAAGATTATTCTTTATAGGATTGTACAAAGACATACCTTGGTTCGTGAGATATGCATTTGGGCTCCAAATTCTTTCGTTGCTCCCTCCGACACCATCGAGAAGTTGGTCAGGCCTCGCTATAAATAGCGCCTCGTCGAATTCAGGAATTTCCCCATTGTATAAGTCGTATCCGATTAGTCTCGCAAGTTCAATTCGAGTAGTCGAATCAAGTCCATGAATGTGGTTTAGAAAACTTACAGGGTTATCATTCAATGCCAACTGCCGCGCCACCGTCATTGCATCCATCGTGCTCTGCGACACGATGAGTCCTTGGTTCGCCAAGTAGCTCTGCCTCTCGCGCCACGTCATCGTGTCCCGTGCGTGCTGCACGAACATGTCCTGCTGCCCGAGGAACAGCTTCTTGCCCGCGGCCATCAGTGCGGCGTACGACGGTTTATCCACGTACTGGCACGCAACGAGGTCGGCATGATCGTCTTCCAGTTGCATATCGAGAATCGCAACGTCATCACCTGCGTACGCGGCCGACCAATACTGCGTTGCGCTCCGAATGAGCGGGGCGAGTCCGTCGAGGTAATCGTAGAAATCGTCCATGGCTTCGTTCAACAAATCATGCTGAGCATTGATGATATTTTGTTCATAGTGGCCGCGTGTGAAATTCGGGTTGAGTTGGTACAAACGCTCTACTTCCGCCGTGAGGTCTGCAGGCCAGATGCTGGGATATGCGGCATGTAGGCGTTCTTCCAGTGTTGCCACGGGTGTGACAAGCCCGCTTTCATCCATCAATCGCTGCTCCTGGATGTTCAGGATGTTGCCGTCCAGGTTCCCCAAGCTCTCGACGAGCTCGGTTTTCGGCGGCATGCCGTCCCAGCGGTTTTCGGTCGGGATCGGTTCATTCTGCGCGAAGGATTGTTCGGCGAGAAGCGTGCCGAATTGACGGTCCCATACGCGCGCGATGAGCGTGGCGTTCGCGGGGATGTTCGCGGGAATCGCGAGCTGGACGAAACCGCCGGCCGTGCCGCCCGGGTGCTCGACGGTCGCCGAGCCCGTGAGCTGCACCGGTTCGAGCGAGTACGCGTTCTGCACGATTTCGACGTAGCTCGAATCGTACGGCGACGCGAACCAGGCGAAGATTTTTCTGCCGTCAGATTCCATGGCGATCTTCGGTTCTCCTTCGTATTCGCGGATCGACTCTGGATCAATCGAGGGCGGTTCGTCGTTCACGGGTGAGATCGTCTGACCGTTCCAGCTCATGGCTGCGAACGAACGGTCCAATTTCCTGTTCGTCGCGCCATCCTTCATGTTGACCGAGAACATGCCCGACACTTGCCAGTTCCCGAACGTGTCCCAGTTCGGTTGTAGTTCGACCGTGCCGTTCACGATGCCTCCCGGATGTTGCACCGTCACCGCGCCGAACGATTGGCCCGAGGCCAGATTTTTTCGAAGGTCGAACGTCGTGGAATCCGCGGTCGAGGAATATTCGATTTGGATCTTATGGTTGTCGGCGGACACGATGCGCATCGATCCTTCCTTCAGCTCTTCCGGCGGTCCGTTTTCTATTTCGAAAGAATCGATGCCGTATTTTCCTCCGCTGGAGCTGAGGATGGAGAGGTTGGTGATGGGGTTTTGGTCGGATGCGTCGATGAATACGGTGCCGTCGGGCGAACTGTTTACCCTCCGGGCGGCGCTGTTCACCCATACGTACGCTTGCGCGAGGCTCGCGGGAACGTCGGACCACAAGTGCAACGTCGTCGGGCGCGTGATCGGGGTGTTGAATTGCAACACGAGAGCGTCCGTCGCCGACGGATTGTCCGGATTGCCGGGATTGCCGTGGCCCGTGCCGATGCTGCGCAGGATGCTACCCGTGCCGGACGTGCCGTAGCGCTCCCACGACGTCCATACTTCGGCGCTCAGGCCGGGCATCAGCTGGATCGACGTATGCTCGCCGATCGTGCGCACAGCGGGGATGTCGATGAATGTCTTCGTCGCGGGCTCGGGAAGGATTTCCTCTTCTTGGTCGGGGAATTCCCCTGGGTCAGGCTCCAGATCGGCTTGGATATCGAGATAATCGATGCCGTAGCGTCCCGTTCCGCCGCTGCGGAGAATCGAAAGATTGTTGATGGGGTTTTCCTCCGATGCGTCGATGAATATCGTGCCATCTGCCGTGCCATCGATCCTCCATTGAGCGCTGTTAACCCAGGCATAGACCTGCGTTGGCAACACTCCTTCCGTCCATAGCTTCACGGTCGTTGGTCGCTTGATCGGTTCGTTGAACTGCAGGATGAATGCGTCCGTGGCCGATGGGTTATCCGGGTTGCCCGGGTTACCGGCGCCCGTTCCCACACTACGTAGGATACCGCCTGTGCCCGACGTGCCGTGGCGTTCCCAGGATGTCCACACGCTCGCTCCGAGTTCTGCGTGAAGCTGTACCTGCGTATGCTCCGCAATGAGGCGGACGGCAGGGATGTCGATTATTCCTGTCGCGTCGAGTGCGAGGCGATCTTCGAGGTGTTCGAGGCCTGATCCGAGAGTTCGTTTCGTCATGGAAAATGGGAGAGGAAGGTGCTCTTCCATGGAACCGCATGTGGACATCTGCGGATAGCGGTCTATGGCAGCACTCTTTGTCCAGAGATCGTAAAAGCGCTTCCAGGATCAAGTATGATGTTCCGTGGATAGATGGAACATGACATTCATGTGTCATAATCATCCTTATTGCCTCGGGAAAGCTGTAACGGAAGCACCCGCCGTTCGTAATAATATATGTGCTTCAATCGACCGATTCTTCAGTCGGTGCTACCATCCCCGTATGCAACACCCCTCCCTCAAAGACTTCATCGCCCACGCTCGTTCCAAGGGCATGGACCACCAGACGATCCGCATGCTCCTGCTCTCTTCCGGTTGGAAGGAGAAGGACGTGGTCGAAGGCCTCACCGAGGCAACGCTCGACATGCCCGTTCCTGCCCCCGAGGATCGCGGCGGCGCGCGCGAAGCGTTCTTCCATCTCCTCGCGTTCGTGATGCTCTTCGCAAGCGTTGTGAGCGTACTGGTGCTCCTCTTTGAATACCTTAACCGCCTCTTCCCTGACGCGGCGTTCGATTACACGTACTACAACGACGATACGTCCTCCATCCGCTGGTTCATCGCCACGCTGATCGTGTCATTCCCGCTGTTCGCGTGGATGTCCACCATCATCAACAATGATTTGGCCAGCAACCCCGAACGTGCATGGAGCCCGGTGCGCCGCTGGCTCACATATCTGACGTTGTTCATCACTGCGGGTGTGCTCGTCGGCGACGGCATTACGCTGCTCTCCTATTTGCTCGAAGGTGAAATCTCCATCCGCTTCATCCTCAAGGTGCTCGCCGTTCTCGCTGTCGCGGGTTCCGTGTTTTCCTACTACTTCCTCGCGCTCAAGACTTCGCCCAAGGATCCGCGCACCGCGTCCATGAACCGTTCGTACGGCATCGCCGCCACGGTGGTCGTCCTCGGCGTCGTCGTGTGGGGCATGTTCTTCGCCGGCACTCCGCTCGCGCAGCGCGTCCGCCGCCTCGACGACGTCCGCGTGCAGAACTTGCGCACGATCCAGCAAGAGATCTACAACATCGCCTACGAAGGAACGGACCGGTACAACGCCGGTAAGCCGTTCGTTGCGCTCCCGAACCCACTTCCCGCCACGCTTGACGACGTTGTCGAGAAAGCGACGTACCAGCGTCCGGTGATCGTTGATCCCGAGACCGGCGTGCAGTATGGCTACGAAATCGACGGGACGGATTTCAGGTTGTGCGCCACCTTCGGCGACGTGGAAGACCAGGATTACGATGTCTTCTGGAACCACCCGGCGGGCGAACATTGCTACGAATTCAACGGTCTCGATCCGAACGGCAAGTAACCGCATGATCGACCGTCTTCGACCCCTCGTCGACGAATACGCGACGCTCCAGCAATCGCTGCTGGAGCCGTCCGTGTATGCGAACCCCGCCGACGTCGCGCGCATCGGCAAGCGCATGGCGGAGCTCGAAGCGGCCGTGGAATTGAGTAAGCAGATGGCGTCGGCCCGGCAAGCGCTCGTCGATGCCGAGAGCGCGAAGAACGACCCCACGCTTGCGGAGATCGCGGCGGAACAAGAGAGGGAAGCGCGCGCGAAGCTCGACGCACTCGATGAGCGTGTGCGCCAGATCCTGACGCCGAAAGACCCGCTCAATGCCAAGGATGCGATCGTGGAAGTCCGCGCGGGAACGGGAGGCGAAGAAGCTGGTTTGTTTGCCGCGGAATTGTTCCGCATGTATGTGCGCTATGCCGAGCGAAAAGGATGGAAAGCGACGATGATCGACCGTTCCGATGCCGACCAGGGCGGCATCAAGGAAGCGATCGTCCGCATCGATGGTACGGATGTATTCGGACACTTGAAATTCGAGGGAGGTGTGCACCGCGTGCAGCGCATCCCGAGCACCGAGGCGAAGGGTCGCATCCATACGTCGGCCGCGTCGGTGGCCGTGTTGCCGGTCGCGGAAGATGCGGACCTGCATATCCGCGCCGAGGACATCCGCGTGGACACGTACCGTTCCGGCGGCGCGGGCGGGCAGCACGTGAACAAGACGGACAGCGCCGTGCGCATGACCCACGTGCCGACGGGGATCGTCGTCGCGTGCCAGACCGAGCGCAGCCAGATCCAAAACCGCATCCGCGCGATGGACATGCTGCGCAGCAAGCTGGCGGAACACGAACGCGAGAAGCGCGCCGCGACAGAGGGCGACCTGCGATCGAGTCAGGTGAAATCCGGCGACCGCAGCGACAAGATCCGTACGTATAACTTCCCCCAAGATCGTCTGACCGATCATCGGCTCGGGGAGAATTTCCACAATCTTCCGGCCGTGATGGACGGGGATATCGACGACCTCGTACAGGCACTCCGGGCCTGGGGATCCGCGCCCAAAAGTGAATAAAAAATGTATTCGATATATGGAACAGGGGACGATCGTACGTGTTCGGATAAACGATTTGATTAGCTTTATTATGTACAGGTAAAGAATAATTCACCATCTTGACGGTTTGATCCTGCGCGACGAGAGTGCCTGCACCCTATGCAACAGACATCCGTGGAATCAGTCGTACTTGTTACTGATGAGCCTCCGTCTACGGAACGGGGCGAACCTCCTTCGTCGGCTGATGAGCCTCCGTTACCCCGGATTCCGGACCGCACCACGAAGACATGCACGCTCGATTGCACGCATTGTTCCATCGCGATGTTGTTCGGCGTACTTGCTCGTGCGAAGGCGCTCGAAGAACGCGCGGTACCGCAGGAAGAAGCTAATCGTTTGAAGCACCAGGCGAACCGTATCGTCCAGGAAGGTCGTAAGCAGTTCCTCGAAACGGTCACGTCGTCTGGCGGCGTGCCCGCTTCGTTGAAGGCTCGCATGGCGGTCGTATCAGGCGTCAGGAATCGTCTCGACGAATGTCACGACCCCAACGCGGAAAATTTTTTCAAACAAGCAGCTCGTCTTTTGGATGAAGCGGCGCCGAAAAAAATCAGTGGTTGCTCGTACGGGGACCAATCCTGATCACTCCGCGTACATCTCGGCTTCCTCCGCCGCGTCCACGACGTTCGCGAGCAGGCAAGCGACCGTGAGCGGGCCGACGCCGCCCGGTACGGGTGAGATCGCGGACGCTTTTTTCGAAACGGCGTCGAAGTCGACGTCGCCGACGAGTTTGCCATCCACGTGCGTGGTACCGATATCGATGACGATGGCACCCTTCTTGACCATGTCGGCGGTGATGAGTCCCGGTTTGCCGACGGCGCTCACGAGGATGTCGGCGGTTGCGGTGATCATGCCCAAATCGGCGGTTTTGCTGTGGCAGATCGTGACGGTCGCGTCGCGGTTGAGGAGCATGAGCGCGAGCGGCTTGCCGACGAGATTGCTGCGCCCCACGATCACGGCGTGCTTGCCGGCGATGGCGATCTTTTCTCCTTCCAGCAGCCGAACGACGCCCGCGGCGGTGGCCGGCGGCAGGAACTCTCCTTCGCCGTGCAGCGCCATGTCGCCGAAGTTCTCGACGGTGAAACCGTCGACGTCTTTGTGCGGGTCGATGGCCGCGACGATGCGGTCGAACGAATGCCACAATTGGTCGGGGAGCGGGAGCTGGATGATGTAGCCGTCGACTTCCGGGTCCGCATTCAAGCTTTCGATTTCGTCGACGAGCGACACGAGTGAAATGTCCGCGTCGAGTTTCAGATGCGTGGCAGCGATGCCGATTTTCGCCGCGGCTTCGATTTTCTTCCCGATGTACGTCGCGCTCGCGGAATCGTCCCCGACCTGCACGATCGTGAGGGTCGGCTTCAGTTCTTCCGCGATCGGCGCGAGTTCCGCGAGGAGCGCGTCGGCGTGCGGTTTGCCGGAGAGGATGCGTGCGGTAGTCACGTGGGGGAGTGTACGCGTTTAGCGGGACGCGAGGAACCGTTCGACGATCTTTGCGATGTCGGCTGCCACGGAGGCTATGTCGCCCGACGTGTCGACGAAGACGGCCTCGGGGTGCGTTTTCATGTAGTTGCCGTACGCGTCGTGTACTTTTCGTTGGATGCTGTCCGCTTCGAGCAAGTCCCTGTCGCGGATGCCGAGGCGCGCTGCACACACCTCGAACGGCGGCATGAGCACCAGCATGAGGTCGGGTTCGACGAACCGTGCATTCATCGCTTCGAGCCACGGAACGTCGAGTCCGAGTGCTTCGCCATAGACGAGCGTCGAAAGATGGCAGCGTTCGCCAACCACGACCTTGTCGGCGTCGAGCCCGGGGCGCACGACCTTCGCCATGTGCCATGCGCGGTCCGCGGAGTAGAGCATTTGCAGGGCGTCGCTGGGGATGCCCTTGCCCCGCAGTTCGGCGCGGATCGTCATGCCGATGGGGCCGGTTGTCGGTTCGGCTGTCTGGACTAGGTCAAAACCCTTGTTCCTGAGTGTTTCACAGAGAATTTTGGCGTGTGTGGTGGAACCACCGCCATCCGGGCCTTCCAAGACGATATAGGTGCCGTTCCGCATACCTCGCCATCATAACCGTTTTCTGCTATACTAAGAAGATTTCATGATACCTTCCGACAACCGTTTTCGGCCCTTCCGAGCGCTTGCCCGTTGGTTTTTCGTGGACCGTCCGTCGCGGATCGTCCGCGGTAGCCTGCGCTACGCGTTCGCGATGCTTGAAAGTTTCTCGGTGCTCTTCCTCTTGAAGACGCTGCTCTCGCCCTGGAAGAACATCGTGGAAGAGGGCAAGCGCCGGTCGCTCCAACAGATGTTCGAAGCATGGTCGCTCAACGTGCTTTCGCGCGGCGTCGGGGCCGTCGTGCGCCTTACGGCCATATTTGCGGCATGTGCGTTCGCGATCCTGTCGATCGTCTTCGGCCTCGCGTTCCTCTGTGCGTGGTTCGTGCTTCCCTTCACGCTCATCGCGATTCCGTGGTACGTGCGCATGTTCCGCATCGATGTCCTTGATACGGTGGTGCTATCGAACGCTCCCATAGACGTGCTCGCCGCAACCTTCCGCCGTGGCAGGACGTCCGCGTCCCTCACCACGCGTGACCTCCTCGCCGTGGCGCTGACATCGCCACAGTCGTCGTTCCTCATCGGCGAGTTGGAGCTCGACCGCGCGTCGGTGTCGGCCGCCGTGGACGGCATGACGAACACCGTCGACCGCGACGTGTTGCTTGCGCACGCCGACGACGTGCGCGCGAATTTCAAGGATGCGCGCATCGAACCGGTACACGTGCTCGTCGCGTTCTTCGGGACACCCGCCGGAGCCGCGTTGCTTGCCGCCGCCGATACCGACGCGAATGACCTGTGGCAGGTGGCGCTCCGCGAACGCATGTACGAACATTGGCGCACCAAGCCGAAAGCGTGGTCGCCCGAAGCGATCGCCGAAAGCGACATGTTCGGGCAGTCGTGGTCACGCGGCTACACGGATGAACTCGATGCATTGACGTCCGAGATTCGTGCGGACCGCTGGAAGACCAACGACGCCACGATCTTGCACCGCGAGGCTGTCGACGCTGCAGCGCACGCCGTGCGCGGATCCGTCCGCGACAACGTCCTCATCGCCGCGCCCGTCGGCAGCGGCCGCACCATGCTCGTCAAGCACATCGTTTCGGCCGTGCACGACGCCGAGCGTTCGGATCACGAGCGTTTCACGCGTTTCCTGCGCCTGCGCACCGATATCCTGCTTTCCGGGGTCGCCAATCCTGATGCGTTCCTGCTCCAAGCCCTCGCCCGCGCCAAACACGAGCGCATTGCGTTCGTCATTCCGGATCTCGGCCTCCTGCTCAAGGCGACCGATCACAAACTGCGCCTGGTGTTGCAGCGCTGCCTCGAATCTCCCAACATTTCGGTCATCGGCATCGTTGATCCGAGCGAACTTCACAACGTCGTTGAAAAAGATCCGTCGTTGAACCAGGCATTCGAGAAGATCTTGCTCAGTGCGAGCGACGACGCCGAAGTGATGAAGGTGCTCGCCATCGAATCCTTCCGGTGGGAAGACAGCGGCGTGGTGATTTCCTACAAAGCCCTCAAGGCAGTCATCGAACTCTGCCGCAGGTTCTTGCCGCAGGCGGGTTTTCCGGCCATCGCGATCGACGTATTGGATGACGCCGCGCGCGCAGCGCTTCGCCGAGGCGCCAAGACCGTGTCGACCGACGACGTCCGCGCCGTGGTGGGCCAGAAGTCCCGCGTGGACGTGTCGAAATTCAACGTTTCCGCTGCGCCGAAGCTGCTCGCGCTCGAAGAAGTCATGACGAAGCGCATCGTGGGCCAGCGCGCGGGCATCCGCGTGCTGTGCGACGCCCTGAAGCGCGCGTCCGCCGACGTCCGCACGCGCCCCCGCCCGCTCGGCACGTTCCTTTTCCTCGGCCCCACCGGCGTGGGCAAGACGCGCACCGCGCAGGTGCTTGCGGAAGAGTACTTCGGTTCCGCGGACGCGATGATCCGTCTCGATCTCAATCAATGCGGTACCGAAGAGTCGATCAAAGACATCATCGGCGGCGGTGATTCCACGAGTGCGCTCGCGCGCAGGGTCAAGGAGCGCCCGTTCTCCGTGGTGCTGCTCGACGAAATCGAGAAGGCGCATCCCAAAGTGTTGAATTTATTCCTGCAGGTGCTCGACGAAGGGCAATTGCACGCGTCGGACGGCACCGTCACAGATTTCCGGAACACGATCATCATCGCCACGAGCAACGCCGGCGCGCTCTACCTGCGCGACCGCATCGCGAAGGAAGACATTTCGGACGAACGCGCGTTCACGCACGACCTGGTGGACCACGTGCTGCGCGAGAACATCTTCACGCCCGAATTCGTAAACCGCTTCGACGCCACCGTCGTATTCCGCCCCCTCACGGGTGAGGACGCCGCGGCCATCGCCAAACTCATGGTCGCCGAAGTGGTGCAGAGCGTGCGCGACGAAAAGGGTATCGAGGTTGAAGTGACGGACGACGCCGTGACCGCGCTCTTGGAGCGCGGCTACAGTCCCGAGTTCGGCGCGCGCGAACTCAGGCGTATCGTGTCGGACGTGATCGAGAACCACCTTGCGGATCGTTTCCTGCGCGAAGCCCCGAAACGCGGCGACGCGATCACCATTCGTGCATCCGACCTTCTTTTGTAATTTTTTCTCCTTCTTTTATGTCCTCATCCATTTCGTCCCGTGCATGGGTCGCGCTTGCCGCCCTCGCGTTCTCGTTACCCGTCGGCTTCGCTGGCCTTGGCCAGTTGTTGCCGCTTTCTACGCCCGTCATCGTCGATGACGGCGCATCGGCTCCCGCATTCCAAACCACGGGTACATGGGTAACGCTCGCGTTGCCCGGTAATGCCGAGCGCGATTCTTTGCGGTACGCCACCAAAGGCTCCGCCACGTGGACCGCTTCCGTGAGGCCGGGCACGTACGCGGTCGAAGTGTCGATTCCGCCGATCCTGCGTATCGTGCAGCAGGCATATTCCGTGACCGACGGCAGTTCCGTGATCGGCACGTTCGTCGTTCCGCGGCTCATGCCCGGCGAGAAGAAGCCGCAATCGAATTGGATCAGGGGTGCGACCGTGTCGACCTCCAACGGAACCGTCGCCGTGACGCTTGTCGTTCCGGCGAGCATCGGCGTCGCCGACGCCGTCAGAATCGTTCCCGTTTCCGAATCTTCTTCGTCTTCGTCGGTCTCCCTTCCGCCGACTCCCGTCTGTGGCAACGGATCCGTCGAGGGTTCCGAACAGTGTGACGACGGATCCGCAAACGGCCAGCCGTGCATGGCTCCGGCCGGA
>DALYDP010000003.1:0-6001 GCA_031973095.1 Candidatus Peribacteraceae bacterium
CCGTCGCCGTTCAGATCGCCGCTGGCATGACCGGTGGAAAATCCGTCACCGGGCAAATTGACCGTGCGGACTTCGCCGGGATTCGGCGCGGGACAATCGAACCGTCCGCCGCCTTGCATGATGCATGTCGGCGGTTCCACGATGCCGTTGCCGCACAAGTTCGTGCAGACGCCGCCAGCGCATTCACCCGACGGACAATCGCCGTCATCCGAACACTCGAGCCGGCACAACGCGTCACATCCGTCGCCGAACGCCGTGTTGCCGTCGTCGCACTGTTCGCCCGGGTCAGCGTCGTTATTGCCACAGAAGCGCGGATCGCACAGCGGTGCATCCCCTCCGCCGGAACCGGAAGCGTCCGCGGGGGAAACGCACTGCTCCCCGACGTCCGACACTCCGTTCACGCACCCGGCGCAATACGATGCGACAAGACCCGTGTCGGCCGCGACCGCGGACGCCTGCGCGATGAGGATCCTCCCGCGCGCACCGGGGATACCCGAGAGGGTGACCGATCCGGGATGTGCCGCGTCCGTCGCCTTCAATTCTGAACCGAACGCGGACGAGCCTGCGAAACCTCGGCGAACGTACGTTCCTTTGCGAGCCACACCCTGCACTTGACGCACGCCGAACGCGGCGACGTACAACCGCTCATCGATCCAATCGATGCCCACCCCCGTCACCACATCACCGTTCTGGCTGATGCGCACCGGTGAAAAATCTTCCGTAAAATCGGTCGGCGCGGTAGCCAAGACGATCTCGCCGGCATATGCACTGCCGTTGTCCATGTACGAAAGCGCCGCCTTACGGGGGCGCGCGAACGAGGAGCCCAGGTCGAGGGATGTTGCCGTCGGGCTGATGCTCATGAGGTACGAGTCGTCAAAGACGACGCCGGTCGAATTATTGGTCCCACGGATGAATTTCGCACCGTTGGCACCACGGAACGCGACGACGAACGTGTCCGCATTCGCGTTGCCGACATCGATCGCGGCAACGTCAAAATCGACGATCGCCTGGGAAGACTCGGCGGGCGGGCGGGCGTACGGGCCCATGGACCGAAGCGCGCCGTTCGTGACGGTGCCGCCCACGATCGCGCGAAGGGTTTTCGCCCCCCCTGCCTCGGGAATATTCGTAACGAGGACAAAGAGGTTCGGGTTGAGTGCATCGAGAGCGAAGCGCACGTACGGCCCAAATCCAACGGGAATGTCCGCGAGCTTCACCGGTTCATCGAGAGTGGGTTCGGCCACGCCGTTCAAACGGATCAGCCGGTAGTACGCCGCCTCGCCTTCCTTGTACGCGACGGCGGCGAGCGTATCGCTGAGCGCGACGACGACTGCCGACTCGAACTGCCCGCGGACGTCGACCGTTTTGGTCACGACGCCCAATGCATCAACGGTGAAAAGTGAAACCGTTTTGGGACCCGTCACCTTCAGGAAACGCGCGCCATCCGGAAACACGCTCATGCTCTCTTCCCTGCCGCCGGAAGTAGCGGACTGAAAAAAGGGACCGTAGGAACGGATGCATGCCGTCGGCGCCGTGACCTGCGCAAGCCGGGATCCGGTGGAACGATATGCACCGCCCGCCAACACCATGATGCCAAGCGCGAGCGCGACAACGTGCCTGCGTTGGAGCCTCCCGGAAAGGGGCAGCATATTGCATCTCATCCTACCACGGTAATTTGCCCGCATGCACGCGCGCTTCCATTATTGAGGCAGGGCACAGATCTCGAGCTCACATCGATCGCTACAACCGTCGCCCCCCTCCGCGTTACCGTCGTCACACGTCTCCCCCGGATCCTCGATGCGGTTACCGCAGCGGATGAGCACGCACTCATTGCACGAATACGATGCGTCGAGCGACGTGCCGAACGCGGCCACTTGTACGGCGTCGATGGCGATCGCGCTGCTACCCGCGGACGCAAGGGACGACGTCATGACAAGCGGCGCCGTGAGCGGCGTACCGGTCGTGGAGTGGTAGAGACGGAACGTGAGCGTATGCGCGCTTTCGTCTGCCACGATCTCCAGCACCGCGGCGTTCATGTCGACCGCGGAAACCGTCTGGGCGTTGTATAGGAGCGTGAAAGGCAATTGAATGACTTGCCACGCGGTGCCGGCACCACTGAAGTCGACCCCCGCCTGAATGCGAACATTCGAGAACGTGGTACTCGTCGTCAAAGGAATGTCCCATAGATGGAAATACGTCTTCGCCGAACCCTTGCCCGCCGTCTTGATATAGGCGGCGTCGGGCGACGTCGCCCCCGGCGCATGATCCACGGCGGCATACTTGCCCTTGATGGTCGTCGGCACGACGGACCAATTGCCGTCGTCGCTCACGAAGGCGGTCTGCGTGCCGTCGCGGTTGGGGCGATACGCATAATCCACCTGGGAGTCTTTCCAATCGGAAAATTCCCCCTGCCAACCGGCGACCGACGTATCGCATTCTTCGCCACCGTCGAGTTGGTGGTTGCCACAGACGCCCTTTCCGGCAGCCGTACCCACGCCGCAATCGGACGGACACGTGGCGGTCGACGATACGGTGCAATACTGATTCTCAGGACAGCACGTCGTGTTGTACGGACCGACGCCCGGCGTGTCAGAACCCCACGAAGGAATGCCGCAATCGCACGCCGGCTGCGGGAAGCCGTTGCACCTGAACATCTTCTCACCTTCGTCGCAGGTCTCCCCCGCCGCTGTATCGACGATGCCGTCGCCGCAACGCGCCATCTTGCAATCCATGCGGCAACCATACCCCGTCGGTTGGCATGCGCCGTGCTCGCACGCATTCACAGAAGCGCACGACCCGCTCGGATTGCAATAACCGCTGGCACAATCCGTATCGGCGGTGCACGAGCTGCAATTGCCGGTGGTCAGGTCGCATTGTTCGCCGGCGGCGCAATCCGCGTCGACATTGCAACCGCCGAGGCGACACATGCCCATGATGCACGAAAGACCGTCGCCGCAACCGCTGTCGCTGGTACACGCGTCCTTCTCGCATTTCCCTTTGACGCACGGAAAACCGCCGCACTGGGCAGCGTTCGCGCATTCCACCCCCTCGGGCAAACCATCGCTATTGAACGGCCCCGCATCGCACATCTCGTCATCCTTGGTGCCCGATACGGTATCAAGACCGGCATTGAACGTGAAACCGTCGCCGCAGTAAAACGCCTGGCAATTACCCACGTGGCACAGGGCGGGCTTGCCGTCCACGACGGTCTCGCAATACGGCTTCAGGGTGCTTCCCGGTTTATTGGCTTCCACCCAGTCGAAATCGGCGTACTTCAACCCGCAATCGCACTGCTCTCCAAGTCCGGAATTCTGCGACGACGTATCCACCACGCCGTCATTGCAGCGAGGAAGCCTGCAATCCTTGCGACAGGCGCCCGGCTCCGTGTCCGAATTTTTCGCGCCGTCATCACATTCTTCTCCCAGGTCATGCACGCCGTTGCCGCACGACTCAATGATGCACTCATTGCTGCAGCCGTCGGCCCCGGCAAGGTTTCCGTCATCGCACTGCTCATCGTCCGCGGTATTTAGCAAGCCGTCCGCTCCTTTTTGCTGCACGATTCCATCACCACACTTTTCCTTTTTGCATGAAGGACCACAACCGTCGTTCGAATTGTTATTTCCATCATCACACTCCTCACCGTCTGCAGGTGTCGGTTGTCCGACAGGATCCTCCGGATCCGGCTCGGGATCGACCGGAGGCACTTCGGTGCCGGGGCACATCTGCCACTGCATGGTGCCGCTTGCCACCATGCCGCACTCTGCCTCCCTGCCGGAGCAATCAACGGGGGCGCATTGGCGCTGCACACTTCGCGCGTTCACAAGGGCAAAACACGCTTCGCCGGCACCGCAACGGAAATCGGACGCACACGACAAACTACAATTGTTCACGATCGATGTAGCTAACAACGAAGAGCCATCGACGAGCGACGCCACCATGGAAGGCTTCACTGCCGACGCGGATCCGAGATTCTGCGCGCCTTCTCCCGCCTGCACGACTCCGTCACCGCAGCGCGGCGCCGAACAACTGGTCACTCCTTCGCACGGAACGTGCGGATAGCCGGGCGCGCTTTCTGCCGGTGGCGCCATCTGGCAACTGTTATCGATACAACGCGGCATGAGGCACTTTTTGACGCACAGACCGGAATCCTCGTCCTTCCAACACAACGGACTGCCGGTAGAAGTTCCGTCGGGATTCTGTCCCTCCTTACAACGAAGCTCCGTACCGCAATCGGCGTCCTTTTGGCACGTCACGGGACACAGCGGCGGAGGCTCATCGGCGTCGACACACCGATAGCACCGACCGGTGTTACGAGGGTCATTCCCGGGCATGACACATACCACATTGTCACGCGCCCATTCCACGTCCTTACCGTCGGGGCAGGTCGCGTTGCCGGTGCCGCACATGTCCCCCTCGGAGCACGTGCCTCCCGACGAAATGGGTGCGGGAGGGTCCTGATTCTGTCGATCCGCGGGCGAAGGATCCGCTTCATCATCGTCGTTGGCATCGATGCATCCCGGATCCCCTCCGGCAAAATCAGCCTTGCCATCCCTGTCATTATCGAGACCATCGGAACATGTACGTGCACCCTCGAACGGATCGGCGGCATCCACGCAACCCGCATCGTGCACGATTTCGCTCGCGTCGGACGCCCTCGCGCAACCCATGTCAGCCGTATCGATCTTCCCGTCGCCGTCATTATCCTTGCCATCCGCGCATGCCGCGGGAATACCGACGCACGTGACGGTGCTCGTCCACACGTTGTCGCGGATACTGTAGAAACTCGATCCGTTCCACGCGTACATGAGGTTGGCGTCGAACGACCTCCAACCGCAACGGTTATCGTATGGCGGAGCGGTACAATCGCTGCCCGACGCCGCAGCGTAGCCTTGGATCTGGCAGACCTTTTTCACGGTCACGGCATCGTGATGAATCGCTCCGTTATCGGGGATGCCGTACCCGCCCGTATTCACGAGCGAGCGGATGACAAAAGGATTGCCGCCGCCGATCGTCACCGTGGCGGAAGGATCGCCGCCGGTCGACAAGGCGTCCATGTATCCGTCGCCGTCGTTGTCGATGCCATCGGCGCATTCCCCCGGAGCTTGGCTAAAAACGGACGTCGTGGATGCCCAGAACGACCCCGCAGCCAAAAAAAGGGAGACAATCGCAAAGAAAGACATGGCGAAACGCCGCGCGCTCGTGCGGCGGTATGGGCGCGCCGGTTTTGATTGCCGGCGAACCATATTACGGAAGCAGAGAGAAATCGCCGCGAGCCATGAGACGCGGCAGGAATTCGACGGCACGTTCGACGGTATCGGCAGACTCGTGCATCGCCATGGGCTGCGCGGGTGCGGCGCATTGATCCACGCACTCGCCATCGACGCATGCCCCCTCGGGGCAATCCGCATTGATGCTGCAATTAACGCGGCAATCGTTACCGCACGCGTCGTCATCGACGCGGTTACCATCGTCGCACTCTTCAAGATCGGGGGTATCATCCGACGCGCAACAGACTTTCGTATCGCCTGCTCCGCATACGCTACCGGGCGTGCCGCCATCGGCGATGCAGGAAGGACGATCGACACACGACTGGTCGCTTGGACACGGACTATTAGCATTGTCCGCGAGACACTCGCGCAGTTCAGACGTCATACGCCAATCGCACGCCGTTCCGGTCCACTCGCATGTTGCCGCATCGAAACAAGCCGCGTTCTGCGAAAAGTCACAACTATTTGCGGGTGGAATCGCCTCATCGGCGGAAACGCACAGTTCGCCGTTGCACCCCGCGCGGATACACGTCGGTCCAAGGTTCCGACACGACCTCCTATCCGCTTCGCATGTAGGGAATTCGCACGTGACGGGATCGCGTTCCACATACTCGAATACGCCGTTCCTGCAACACGGACGAAGATCCAGCGAACATGCCCGCTCCGGTCGACCGTCGTCTACGAGTTGCGCGCGCAGCAACGGAGAAGTGTCAACGGATCCCTGCATGCCGTTGGCA
>DALYDP010000003.1:6101-12582 GCA_031973095.1 Candidatus Peribacteraceae bacterium
GAGTTGCGCGCGCAGCAACGGAGAAGTGTCAACGGATCCCTGCATGCCGTTGGCACCTAGTTGCTCGCAGGGATTGTCGACGAATTGCACAGAACACTCCGGATTCATCACTCGTCCTTGACACTCGCACCCCGGGGGCAATCCCCCTCCGTTCAACGCGACTTCCGTCAGGCATTGTTCAATGTGCTCCGTCATCTCCCATGCGCATCCCGCACCCGTGTTCCGGCAATTCGCCCCCTGGAAACAACGATCGACGGGCTGGAAACCGGGGCCGCTTCCTGCCACGACGTCTTCGGGCATGCAGTACTGCCCGGAGGAGCCGGTTACCACGCATCCTTGCTCCACCACTTGGGGACGCGACGAATCGATCTCGCCGTTCCCGCACGAATTGGGCGCAATGAACGTGACGCACGGGAAATTCGGGATAAGGCTACACTCCATGCCCTGCGCGGCGGCAGCAGCGTCACCGCCCTCGGCACATTCGCGGCCGGTGCATTGCCCGCCGATGGGGGGAACGCACTTCACGCACGGAAGCTTGTTATCGGCTTGGCACACGGCGTTGTTCTGCGCGGCGCACGCTTTGATGGCTGCGGGATCCTGGCATTCCTTGCCGGTGCACTGTCCACCGACGTTTTCCTGGCACGTGTTGGTGCATTGATCGTTGTTCACCTGGTTGCCGTCATCACACTTTTCGCCCGGATCAACCTTGCCATCTCCGCACTTAGGACCGCACTGCATGAGATTCTCCGCCCACTGCGCAGGATTATCGCCGGGACACTTGCAGAACCACTGACCGGCCGGGCCGCACATCAATTGTTGGTCGGCACCCTGCCCTTCGAAACACTTGTAATCCGATCCGAAAGGCACGGGCACGATGTCACCGCCGGGGCACTGGCCCAAGGCGACCGCGGAGTTGTACAGGCACTGTTGCCGCACCTGCGCATTGGCGCACGTATCGCCATCCGGCTGGAACGCCCCGCCGCACGCCGCTTCATCACCGACGACGAACCCGCACACGCCAGGGATGCAGATCGGGAAATTCGCGCCACCTCCGCCCGCTTGAGCCAAAAGGATCTCGCCGCGCACGCTGACGAGCCCGGAAGAATTCGAACCCACGTCGGTGCATATGCCGTAATCGGGTCCGGCGTCGGAAATGCAGAACACGGTATCGCTGCTCGTGCCATAGTACCCGGAACACTGCGTGGAGTCGGTACAGGACGAACCGATGGGCTTCTGGTCGCCGGGTGAAACGGGAGGCGTCGTGCCAAGTTTCTTCACGAGGCACGGGTTGCTTTCACTGTCCTTACCCGGCAGGTACGAGGAGTTGAAGTTGCAGATCTTTTCGTAGCAACCGCCGTCCGCAGCATCGACGAGTGCATCGGCCACATTCTCCGTGCCGCCGTCTGCAATATCTGCTTGATCTTTGCCATTCGAGCATTCCGGGAGCTTGCACGTCATGCTGCACCACGTGGAATCAAGCGGACCCGCCACGGTATTGTCGGGACCGTCATCGCACTCCTCATCGTCTTCATTGCGGACGATATCATCAGGGCCGTCAGCGTCGACGATGCCATCGCCGCATTGCGTCGACGCAGACGATGAGCTGGATGATTGATTCGAAGAAGAATCGCTTGACGAAGAATCGCTCGTATTCGAAGAGCTTGCCGATGAGTAACTCGAAGCCCGATTACTCGTGGAATGGCTTACCGAGACGGTACTTGATGAGTATGACAACGCAGACGAAGGGGTCGATGACACCGACGAAGACACAGCAGGAGAAGTCGCTGCACTGGTCGCCGAGGATGTTGAACGTACGGACGTCGAGGAAGATTTACCAGAGGAAGCCGCTGAACTGACTGTCGAGGAAGATTTGCCAGAGGAAGCAGTCGAACTGACTGCCGAGGAGGTCACGGAGCTTTTCGAGCTGCTGGAAATCTTAACGGACGACCTGGAAGAAGCGGATGATCCACCTCCTGTGGTACCATTTCCGCCATTGCCACCCGTCGTACCCGACGTAGAAGCTTCGCTATCATCGAACTCCGAACTGCAATCTGGATCATACGGACCGCTGATGACTTGAAGCACAAGGACGCACCCGCCGGTATTATCATCGAGCGGGAAATCACTGTTGGATACGGTAATATCCAGACCGGAAATGGAATACGACATGACGTTGGCGCACGCAACCGAATCACCTGCAGGGTTATACGAAAATGATCCGGTAAAATAGCCGCTCGTCACCACTTGCCCTGAATTCAGCGCATTCGGCAGCACCTGACTCCCCACATTCACCTGCACCGGACGATTGATCGTGATCGGTGAAACGTAATCAATTTTTGCATCGCCGTCATTATCGATGCCATCGCTGCATTGCGGAAGCGTCGTGATCGCGGCAGGAAAAAACATTCCATCATTTTGGAACAACGAGACGACGCCGAGACCCACCGCGAGAATCGCGGCGATCGTGATACGTCCGGCGGTGATTCGCACGGCCATGCTGGTATGAAAGCCTACACGAGCCGCTTTTTTAGCGCATGCGCTGTTCGCTTGCGACTGAAGCGGAATGTTGATCGTTTAACACTCCACCGTTTCGTGCCGGGCAGGCATACGAATATCCGTCGTCGCATGCGTGCCCTTCACGCGCTCCGCGAAGGGTTGCATCTGCGCCGTTTCGCCATGCACAAGGATGAGCGTCTTCAGGTCTTTCATCGGCGCGAGGAACGCGTCGAGATCCTGCTTGTCGGCATGGCCGGAGTAGGCGTCGATATACACGACTTCCGCTTTCTTCGGGATGAACTCGTCGAAAATCTTCACTTCGCGGATCGTGGGATCGACGATTTTGGAGCCCAACGTGTCTTTGGCCATGAAGCCCACGGCAAGCACCGTGTTGCGCGCGTCAGCAAGTTCGTTCTTCAAGTGGTGACGGATGCGCCCCGCCTCGCACATGCCCGAACCGGCCATGATGACCATCGGGCCGGGGCTGCCGTTCAGTGCTTTGCTCTCCTCGGGCGAATCGGTGTATTTCACGAGCGAGAACTGGAACGGATTGTGCGCGCGGGAGAGGAAATCCTGGAACATCTCGACGTCGAAACACTCCGGATGCTTCTGGAACACCTCGGTGACCTTCGATGCCAGCGGCGAATCGATGATGATGGGCAACGCCGGGATTTCTTTGGCATCCCACAGAAGATGCATGTCGTACACGAGCTGCTGCGTACGCTCGAGGGAGAATGCCGGAATAAGGACCTTTCCTCCTCTCTCCGCTGTGCGAATGATCGTTTCTTTCAGCGTATCCTTCGATTTCGTAATGTCGCCGTGCAAGCGGTCACCGTACGTGGATTCGCAGATAAGGACTTCGACCGGCGGCATGGTCGCTGGGTCGCGGATGATGGGCAGCGTGCTGCGGCCCAAGTCGCCCGTGAACCCGATACGGCGCATGATGCCGTTCTCTTCGGCTTCGATGAGGATCATGGCGGCACCGAGCACGTGGCCGGCCTCGATGAACTGCGCGCGGATGCCGGGCAGGACCTGGAACCACTCGTTGTAGTTCTTGCCCTGGAACAGTTCCATGCAGGCGGCGGCGTCTTTCTGCGTGTAGAGCGGACCGTCGCACTTCACCATCGATTTGCTCAGGTACTTGCAAAAGAACTCTTCGTCTTTCTCCTGGATGTACCCGCCGTCGGCAAGCATCACTTCGGACAAATCCTTCGTGGCGTAGGTGCAATGGATCGGGCCGCGGTATCCCCTCTTCCATAGGACCGGCACACGACCGACGTGGTCCATATGCGCGTGGCTGAGGATCATGGCATCGATGTCCTTGGATGGATCGAAAACGAACGTCGCGTTCTTCTCGACCGACTCCTGGCGTTTACCCTGGAAAAGTCCGCAATCGAGGAGGATGCGCTTACCGGCAATGCGCACTTCGTGGCAGGAACCGGTTACTTCCTGCGCGGCGCCATGGGGGATGATCTGCATGTGTGTGGCTCCCATTATAGCCCAACGGAGGCCAAAAGTTGAGTCTTTTCCGCGAGGCTCAACGAACGCAACTTCCCGACGCGGATGAGCGGGTCGGTCAACACGGTGATGCGGGTGCGCACGAGGCGCACGACCTCGGACCCGACCTTGGCGCACATGCGGCGGATCTGACGATTGCGACCTTCCGTGAGGCGGATGCGTATAACGTTCTTCCCTACGCGCTCGATGGTCGCCGGCTTCGTCTTCGAACCGTCGAGGAATACGCCTTTCCGAAGCTTTTCGATCGCACTGTCGAGGATCTCGTCTTTCAACGTCACGTCGTACTCCTTCTCGTGTTCGAACTTCGGATGCGTGAGGCGGAAGCTAAGCGGACCGTCGTTCGTGAGAAGCAGCAAGCCTTCACTGTCTTTATCGAGGCGACCGACCGGATAAATCTTGCCTTGCAGGTGTGATGGCAAGATATCGCGTACCGTAGGCGCATCGGGAGTACCGGGAACGTTCGTGCTCTCGACGCCCACGGGCTTGTACAGAAGGTAATACAGCATCTCCGCGCGCTCCTGCATGACCTGGCCATCGACTTCGATCGTGTCGGCTTCCGGATCGGCCTTTTGCCCGAGCTCCGCCTTCTTGCCGTTCACCGTCACCAGCCCCGCGAGGATGTACTCCTCCGCTTTCCTACGAGAAGCGATGCCACGGGCCGAGAGGATTTTCTGAAGTCGTTCGAGTGTCATGATGAGCGTGCCGAACCATGTTCCTGCATGGTGTAAGTGTAGCGCTGATATGTCGAAGCCGCCTCTGTGAAGAGGCGGCTTACTGTTTTTCGAGCACCAGGTCATCCTAGTAGCTGCTACCAAGATCATGCTCTCGGATGTAGCGCTCGACCTCCTCGCACCGCGGCGCGAGAAAGTCTGCTATCTCCGGAAAGCCATGATCTTCCATCCGAGGAAGGTGATAGAAACGAATCTCCTTACCCTCCTCAAGGGCTGCGAAAGCGGTGAAGAATTTATGGTCCTTCCCCACCCTTAGACTAAACCCCTCGATGCGACGCCCTTCGACGTAGAAGGGGAAGTCCGCCGTTATGCGAACCCAAATCAGATCCGCTTCCTTAGCAATCTTCTCGATCTTCCACGGAAAACGCGCGACCTGCGCCGCATCGCGGTTGCAGGCGTCTAACTGGGACAAGTCCGGAAAGCGATTTCCCGCCTCCGAACCCGTTCTGTCGTGCAAAAACGCCATGAGAACGGCTGCAGCAATTACTGCTGCCACGCAAAACAATTCGGACTTACGCATTTTTTTCTACCTCCTGCTACTTGGTGCTGTTAAGAAACTTTTATTATAATAAAAAAAATTGTAATTTTGTCAAATTTCCTTTCCGTTTCAGGTAAAACCCGTGTTTCGACATTCATTCCCTCAAGAAACCGAGGGAATTGACACTATTTATATTATTACTCATAATAATCTCCCATTTCCTTCATCTTCCATGAACCAACCGAAAAGCACCTCTGAACGAACGTACCCCGAACTCGTAGATGCCTTCAATGAGGCCGTTATGAGCATCCCCGAGTCGGAACTTGACGAATCCCCCTTGGGGAGAAGAATCCTCTACTTCATCGAAAAACACCAGAGAGACATGCAACACGCTATGGTAGTTGAGATACGTGATGCCGACGAAGCAGCCCTTCTGCGAAACGACTACCACAGGAACATGGCCGCCATGGTCACCGAACTTGAAGCGGAAGTCGCAAAACGCGCTCGCGGAGCTTGAACTCGACGAAAGCAGCGTGATGCGCTGCCGGAATGCAAAAAAGCCACTGCGACGCGAACGAACGCGGCGGAAAGACAACCATTGAATGATGAAAACTTCCTGGCGCCACCGACACGTCCCTCCATATACTTGCAGCCATGCTCGACTTTTCGATGTCATGGACGCCGATCTACCAACTACTCCTCGCCGCATCGCTCGGCGCGGTCATCGGCATCGAGCGGGATCTGAACGGTCGCCCGGCGGGCCTGCGCACCAGCATGATCATCGCGCTGGGCTCTTGCATGTTCGCGATCATTTCGGGCGAAGGCTACGCGAACGCGGAAGGAACGCCTGATCCGACGCGTATCGCGTCCATCGTGGTGCAGGGCATCGGCTTCATCGGTGCGGGCGTGATGCTCAAGGGCAACGACCACGTCAGCGGCCTAACGACGGCAGCGACCATTTGGCTCGTCGCGGCGATCGGTTTAGCCGTGGGTGCCAACATGCCCATGCACGCCATTGTTGGCACCATTCTGGCCATCGTGCTTCTTACGGCGCTTCGTCCTGTCAGCTGCAGTCTGGAACGCATCGGCGAAGAACGCACCAAGCGAAAAGGCAAAAAAACGATCAGGGAAGGCTGAAATACGCAAACAATCAACGAAGAACGGTACCCAATACATGTATCACGCGCACGCAAAAAATCCCCAACGGGGGATGCGTTGCTGTATCAATCGTTTAGTCCTGGCATCGGCCTACTCTCGC
>DALYDP010000003.1:12682-28645 GCA_031973095.1 Candidatus Peribacteraceae bacterium
ACGGGGGATGCGTTGCTGTATCAATCGTTTAGTCCTGGCATCGGCCTACTCTCGCGAACCGTACGGATCACTACCATCGGCGCTGAAGGGCTTAACTGCTGAGTTCGGTATGGGATCAGGTGTGACCCCTTCGCTCGAGACACCAGGACAAAACGATCGACATGTTGGAATACTTGGAACGAAGACGGAGTCCCGCATGGACATATTCCGCCCGCCTGTGACACATAAACAGTACAGAAACAGATGTGAAAATGTTCGATCGCCCGTTCGTATCGCTCGGCTAAATGCGTTACCGCACGTACACCTGCGACCGATCAACCCGGTAGTCTTCCGGGGGGCTAATGGAGAAACGCAATCTTAGAGGTGGCTTCCCGCTTAGATGCCTTCAGCGGTTATCCAGTCCGAACATAGCTACCCTGCAATGCCGCTGACGCGACAACAGGTACACCAGAGGTTCGTCCATTCCGGTCCTCTCGTACTAGGAACAGCTCTCTTCACGTTTCTATGGGACCACGGAGGATAGAGGCCAAACTGTCTCACGACGTTCTGAACCCAGCTCGCGTACCGCTTTAACCGGCGAACAGCCGGACCCTTGGGAGCTTCTTCACCCCCAGGATGCGATGAGCCGACATCGAGGTGCCAAACCAGTTCGTCGCTGTGGGCGCTTGGAACTGATCAGCCTGTTATCCCTAGAGTAACTTTTATCCGTTGAGCGACAACCCACCCACGTGGTGAGAGCATATAAATATACTCAGGTTGCCGGATCACTATCACCGACTTTCGTCCCTGCTCGGCCTGTCAGCCTCACAGTCAGGCCCACTTGTGCGATTACACGACTCTGCCGATTTCCATCCGGCAGTAGTGGACCTTTGCGCGCCTCCGTTACACTTTAGGAGGCAACCGCCCCAGTTAAACTACCCAGCAAACACTGTCCCGTGCTCCGTTTCAGAGTCACGGTGAGCATCGTCCGTACGCGAGGGTGGTATCTCAACGGCCCCTCCACCGCAGCCTAGGCCGCGGCTTCAAAGGGTCCCACCTATCCTGCGCACGCTAACGAACAATGCAATGTCAGCGTATAGTAAAGCTTCATAGGGTCTTTTCGTCCTTCCGTGATCAAGACGGCATTTGCACCGTCATTGAAATTTCACCGGGCTTTGCGTCGAGACAGTGCTCAGATCGTTATACCATTCGTGCGGGTCGGAACTTCATGTGAATTTCCTACTGATGGTTAGTCAGTAACCCTTTTAGCAAGGGCGCACGGTAACCGGAAGAGAATGTGGAACGTAGAATGTGGAACGTAGTAACTACGTTTTACCGTTCTATCGTTCTATATGTCTCCGCTTGTTTTTTATCGAGCGCGCTCTGCACTCCCCCATGTCGCCATGGGGATCGGACTATATCATCACCGAAGAATGTCGAATGTTGAATGTAGAAAGTGGCCACGGACGAATCCGCACTACATTCTACTTTCTATCTTCTACTTTCTCGTCGGTGCGTCGCGTGTAGTCTCTGAGGAGCCCTCGGCGTAGTCCGAAGACGTAGCCGGGTTTCCTGCTGATTGTCCGCACTCCGTACCTTTCGGCGTAGGAGATACTCGGATGTTCCAGCATATAGCGACGTTTCTCACTGTGTGGACGCATATCCGTTTCGCTCTCGACGAGCTAAGGGACGCGATCCACGACGATCTACGAGCATCTAATAAATTATTCTGTGGTTCTCAGCTTCTTCACGAAATTTGCTCGCCCCTCGCGGGACACACTCATGTCTCATGAGTGGACTGTTTTGACGAAATCCTCAGTGCTACGGATCGCTCCGTATGCGGGCAAGTTATGTACGACCACCCGACAAGGAATTTCGCTACCTTAGGACCGTTATAGTTACGGCCGCCGTTCATCAGGGCTTAGGTTGAGGGCGTAAACCCCCTCCCGTGACCTACTGACACTGGGCAGGCATCAGCCCCTATACGTTGCCTTACGGCTTTGCAGGGACCTGTGTTTTTGGTAAACAGTCGCCTGAGCTCTTTCGCTGCGGCCAGTCTTGCGACTGGCAGTCCTTATCCCGAAGTTACGGACGCTTTATTGCCGAGTTCCTTAACGCAAAGTGACCCGTTCGCCTTGGTCTACTCGACCATCCCACCGGTGTTGGTTTGCGGTACGATTTCATGCGACTCTCGAGTGCGATGGTTTTCTTGGAAGTAGAAAGGGACAGACGCAGTCCCGCGTGTGCGGGAGTAATTGGGATAAACACTCAGCTCATCCGAGGGATTTGCCTCCCGGAATCAACGCCTCGTGCCTTCCACGTCCAGTCAATGCGGACGCTCTGATCTTCCCGCTCCGTCACACCGCATCTTCATCGTACGTATCCTTCCCGGAAGACATGCTCCCTTGCGGGAGTAGAGGCCGTCCAGGCTATCAACATACGACAATGGGCGATTCGCCTGAAGTTCAGGAATATTAACCTGATGTCCATCGGTTACGCCTCTCGGCCTGGCCTTAGGATCGACTAACCCCACGCTGATGACCATTTCGTGGGAAACCTTGGGAATTCGGCGGGCAAGTTTTTCGCTTGCCTAGTAGTTACTCATGCCAACATTCTCGCTTCCCAACGCTCCACCTGGCCTCGCGGCTCGGCTTCGCAGCTGTTGGGAACGCTCCTCTACCACGCGCATCCGTAACGGATACGCATCCACCGCTTCGGTATGTAGTTTCGCCCCGTCAATTTTCGGCGCATCGGTGCATCGACCAGTGAGCTGTTACGCTTTCTTTAAAAGATGGCTGCTTCTAAGCCAACTTCCTGGTTGTTGAAGCACTGACACTTCCTTTACCACTGAACTACAATTTGGGGACCTTAGCGAATGGTCTGGGCTATTTCCCTTGTGACGATGGCAGTTCGCTGTCACCGTCTCACTCCCGTTCTCAAAAGACAGGTATTCGGAGTTTGTCTGGAGTTGGTAGGTCGAGGAGACCCCCGCATCCAAACCGTAGCTCTACCCCCTGTCGTGCAGAACGAGGCTGCCCCTAAAGGCATTTCGAGGAGAACCAGCTATCTCCGGGTTCGATGAGCTTTTCACTCCTATCCACAAGTCATCCAAAGGTCTTGTGACACCCACTGGTTCGGTCCTCCAGTAGCCTTTCGGCTACCTTCAACCTGCTCATGGATAGCTCACCCGGTTTCGGGTCTAATCCCAGCGACATAGGCGCCCTATTCGGACTCGCTTTCGCTTCGGCTCCGGGTATGAATCCCTTAGCCACGCCACTGAGAATTAAGTCGTTGGCTCATTATGCAAAAGGCACGCTGTCACCCCTTGCGGGGCTCCAACTTCTTTGTACGCATTACATTTCAGGTACTATTTCATCCCCCTTCCGGGGTGCTTTTCACCTTTCCCTCACGGTACTAATCCGCTATTGAACTTTGCATCTGTTTAGCCTTGGATGGTGGTCCACCCGGATTCAGGCCGGATTTCACGTGTCCGACCCTACTCAGGATACCCGCTACGTAACAAAAGCATTTCGCCTACGGGGCTCTCACCCTCTATGGCCGGCCGTTCCAGGCCGTTCGTCTATACTTTTGTAGTCGATATCGCAGGTCCTACAACCCCCAGCCCCACCGCTGACCTCGCCAGAACGTAGAACGTAGAAAGTAGAAAGTAGAAAAGGAAAAATTCCTTCACTACGTTCTACATTCTATTTTCTACCCTCTGGGAGGGCACTGGAGGGGCCGGGTTTGGGCTGTTCCCCGTTCGCTCGCCACTACTAGGGGAATCTCTGTATTGATTTCTTGTCCCCAGGTACTGAGATGTTTCAGTTCTCTGGGTGATCCTTCTCCCGCTTGCGCGGGTGATCATGGAACATTACTTCCATGGAGTTTCCTCATTCGGAGATCTCCGGTTCATAAAGCCTGCCTAGCGGCTGACCGAAGCTTATCGCAGCTGGCTACGTCCTTCATCGGAATGCAAAGTCGAGGCATCCGTGTAATGCGTTGAGTAACATTTTCACGAGTCCCATCGATCCGAAGATCGACGGGATGTCCTGGCTTGCCGCGCGAAAACGCGGCTGCTCGGACGCTGTACTGTTCATGAGCCGCAGAGCGGGCAGAACATGCCCACGCTTGAGTCTCGCCATAGCCCGAAGGCGACGGCGGACGCGTTCACTGAACACTACGTGTCTGGTTTTAATTCGTTCTTATTCTTCACAACATATGATGTCGATCCGATGCTGTGAGAGAGCGCGATGATCCGTGTGCTACCGCGACCTGCGCTCAGAGGAAGGGAGACCCTTCGACAAGCTCAGGGTGTTTCCGTCGAGGACGGAAACAAAAACGGGTGGCTTCACGCTCACCCGTAGGACCAGAAGAATCTCGTGGGAGAATCTGATGCTACGGGTGCACGCGATGCGACATAAGTGCTGGGGGATTCTAAGGACAGAAAAACCAGAGTCAAGCGGATTGGCGAGGGATTTTGTTCGATCGCTTCCGCCACGGGTGATACGAGTGAGAATAGCAACAAACGAACGTTGTTTTCGCGGGAAAACGATAAAATAATCATGAAAAGAAAACCATGGTAACGAGCACTTGACGCCAGTCCTCGCAAGACTAGAATCCCCCCGTCCCGGCATGGTGCCGGGGCAAAACGATCTTTGTTCCTCAGGAGAACGTCAGATGAACCAGTTCCAACGGGCCGGCAACGCCGGCCCCCCCGCGACGATCGCTCTCGACGAAGGCAATTACGCCGCGAAATTCGGCCGCAAAGGTCAGCGAAGCGCGAAGTCGGCGGAGTCCACCGCGGGCGGCCTGGGTTCGTTCCACGCTCGCGAGTAGCGAACCGTGACGAACCGGTGCCACCCGGCGCCTGAGCAACAACGGCCAACCCCACCCGGGGTTGGCCGTTTCTTTTTGTCACGCCGCGACGAGCTCGGCTTCTTCGTCCTTGGCCTGCGGGATGTTCGCCTCTTCGGCGGCATCCTCCTCGGGCTTTTTCTTGCCGAGCAGAGTCACGTCTTCGAGTACCACCTCGGTGCGGTACTGCGTCTCGCCCTGTTTACCTTCCCACGAGGTGGTCTTCAGGTATCCCTGCACGAACAAGGGATTCCCCTTCTGCACGTACTCGGCGCAGAACTCCGCGAGCGGGCCCCACGCGACGATACTATGGAACTCGGGCAAGGATTGCTTCTGGCCCGCGGCGTCTTTCCAGACGCGGTTGGTCGCAAGACCGAACGTGCAGACAGAATGCTTGCCCTTCGTGGCCTTGAGCTCCGGGTCGCGGGCGACGTTGCCCAGGAGCGTGACGGTATTCACCGACTTCATAAAAATGGGGGAAAGAAATGAAGTGGCTCCAGCGTAGACAGGGAAATCTTTCGTGCTGGCGTCAATGAGGCAGCCTATAAAATTTCTTTGCTACAGGAAGACAAAAGAATCGTTCCACACGAAATCGGCACATAACGTTATTCATGCACAAAACTTGCACAAAATATTATAATAGTATATAATAATTTTATGCGGCGTAATCCAGATTTATACGATAACGATGGAAACCCTCTGACCCGGGAGGATGTCATACGTTTTATTTCTGGGGAATTGGATGAGGAGTCGGAACTCTATAAACGGATACAACACGATTTTATAGAGCGCTCCAATGGATTTGTGCGCCGCACAATAGAGCGAATATCCGCTGAAGCACTCAAACAAGCTGATTCGGCCATGGACGCTATGTGGAATAATTCAATGGGAGCAGCGACAGAAGAGGGTGAAGAAGATAAATTGGACGATGAACTATGAACGCCCCATCTCTCCGCCGATCCAACGCCAACGGAAGGGATGTAGCAACATGGAAAAGTGAGCAAAGGCGAAGAAATTACTAGCCTCTCCCCTCACCCCTCTCCCCGCCGGCCCGACGCCAACGGGAGAGGGGAACGGCTCTACGAATAAGCGGAGGATTTCCCGTGAGACGGTGTCACCGCTTGCTCGATGAGCGATACGACGTGCTTCAGGCTTCATCATTCTCTTTCGAAGTTGCAGCACGAATAGCAATTTCCGACGCTTAAACATGCAGTGACTCTCGGGGCGCTGCATTCACATAACACAAAGAAGATCCATCCCCCCTCTCCTGGCAGGGATCGTGGCGAGGGAGGAGAGGGGTGAGGGGAGAGGAAAAACAGGTTCTCCGTCGTCAGGGAACGCTGCATCGCAAGGTGGAAAGGAGAGGGAGGAACGCACGAAAAAGGGGCCCTTTCGGGCCCCTCTTTGAATGCATCTGATTGTTTTTATGCATTCCCCTCTTCCACCTCCTTGTCCGCGTCCTTCATTTCGTCCTTCGCGGATTCGCCGGACGCTTCGACCTCCTCCCCTTCCTCGATGCCGCCGACGATCTCCTTCTCGGTTTCCGTGGAGACCTCGTTCAGCTCGCTGATCTTGTCGCCGGTCGGGACCATGTCCTCGTCGTCGCCTTCGGCATCGACGCGGGACGCGAGTTCGACGGTCTCGACTTCTCCTTCCTCGACCGTCACGCGCTCCGCGGCCGGGGCGGCATCATCCTTGAACTTCAGGAGGTCGACCTTGAGACCGAGGGCCTGGAGTTCCTTCACGAGAACGTTGAACGATTCGGGGATGGACGGGCGCTGGATCGTTTCGCCCTTCACGATCGCCTCGTACGCCTTGCTGCGGCCGATAACGTCGTCGGACTTGATCGTGAGCATTTCCTGGAGCGTGTAGGCCGCGCCGTACGCTTCGAGGGCCCACACTTCCATCTCGCCGAAGCGCTGGCCACCGTGCTGCGCCTTGCCTCCGAGCGGTTGCTGGGTGACGAGCGAGTAGGGACCGACGGAGCGGGCGTGGATCTTGTCTTCGACCAAGTGGAGCAGCTTGAGCATGTACACCATGCCGACCGTGGTCTCGTGCGAGAACGGTTCGCCGGTGCGACCGTCGAACAGCTGCACCTTGCCGTGTTCCGGCAGGCCCGCGGCCTTCAGATAGCCCGCGATCTGCTCGGGGCTGATGCCGTCGAGCGGCGGCGTGGCGATCTTGATGCCGAGCACCGACGCGGCCCAACCGAGGTGGGTTTCGAGGATCTGGCCGATGTTCATGCGGGAGGTCACGCCGAGCGGGTTCAGGATGATGTCGACCGGGGTACCGTCCTTCATGAACGGCATGTCTTCCTCGGCGACGATGCGGGCGACGACGCCCTTGTTGCCGTGGCGGCCGGCCATCTTGTCACCGACCTGCATCTTGCGGGTCTGGGCGACGAAGACTTCGATCTGCTTCATGACGCCCGTCGGGAGTTCGTCACCCGCGCTGCGGTCGAACACGTGCACGTCGACGACCTTGCCGCCGGCGCCGCCGGGGAGGCGGAGCGACGAATCTTTCACGTCCTTGGCCTTGTCGCCGAAGATGGCCTGCAAGAGGCGTTCTTCCGGCGTCAGTTCGGTCTCGCCCTTCGGCGTGATCTTGCCCACGAGGATGTCGCCTTCGTGCACCGTGGCGCCGATGCGGACGATGCCGTCCGCGTCGAGGTCTTTCAGCTTGGCCTCGCCGACGTTCGGGATGTCGCGCGTGACGGTCTCGGGACCGAGTTTGGTTTCACGGACATCCGTGATGTAGCTCTCGATGTGGATGGAATCGAAGTTGCCGCGTTCGACCACGCGGTCGGAGATGATGATGGCGTCTTCGAAGTTGAAGCCCTGCCACGACATGTACGCGACGAAGAGGTTCTGACCGAGCGCCAGTTCGCCTCCTTCGACCGCGGCGCCGTCGGCGAGGGTCTGACCCTTCACCACTTTCTGGCCGTGATCCACGACCGGACGAACGTGGAAGCACGTGCCCTGGTTGGAGCGAACGAACGTGCCGAGCTGGTACGTCGCCTTGCGGCCGCTGCGGTACACGACGCTGATGTGCGACGCGTCCACCGACGTCACTTCGCCGTCGTCTTCCGCGATCGTCGCGTGGCCCGAGGCGCGCGCGGCGATGGATTCGATGCCGGTGCCCACGAGCGGGGCCTGCGGCTTGATGACGGGAACGGCCTGGCGTTGCATGTTCGTACCCATGGACGCGCGGGTGTTGTCGTCGTGTTCGAGGAACGGGATGAGACCCGTGGAGATCGAGAGGATCTGCTTGGGCGACACGTCGATGTGGGTCACGTCGCGGACGTGCACCTGCACCGGTTCGTTCTGCTTGCGGGCCGCGACGCGCGTTTCGAGGAATTCGCCGAACTCGCTGAGCGAGCCGGATTCCTGGGCCTGGGCGATGACGAGGCGGCGCTCCTGCTCCGCGTCCATGAAGATGACCTTATCGGTCACGTACCCGCGCACGCGCACGTCCTTGGCGCCTTCCTTCTTGAGGGCGGACACGACCTGCTGGGCGAGACCCTTCGTGTCGATGCGGTCGCCCTCCTTGGCGATGACCTTGCGGCCGTCTTTGGCGACGCAATCGAGCATGCGGCCGACGAGCTTGTCCGCGTCGAGCGCGACCGTGTGCTTCACCTCCTTGTACGGCGTCTCGAGGAAGCCGTATTTGTTGACGCGGGAGAAACCGGCCAAGTGAACCACGAGACCGATGTTCGGACCTTCCGGCGTGGCAATCGGACAAATGCGGCCGTAGTGGCTCTGGTGCACGTCGCGGACGTCGAACGACGCGCGCTCGCGGGAGAGACCGCCGGGACCCATCGCGGAGAGGCGGCGCTTGTGCGCCAGCTCGGAGAGCGGGTTGGTCTGGTCCATGAACTGCGAAAGCTGCGACGACGCGTAGAACTCGCGCATGGCGGCCGTGATCGGGCGGCAGTTGATGAGCTGGGTGGGAGTGACCGTCTCCTGGTCCATGACCGTCATGCGGTCCTTCACGATGCGCTCCGTGCGCACGAGGCCGACGCGGTACTTGTTCTGGACCAATTCACCGACGCTGCGGACGCGGCGGTTGCTGAGGTGGTCGATGTCGTCCGGCGCGCCTTCGCCGTTGTTGAGGCGGATCATCTCGCGCAGGATTTCGATGAAGTCGCTGACCTGGAACACGCGGTGCGCTTCGTCGCTCGGCACGTCGATCTCGAAGCGACGGTTCATCTTGTAGCGGGCGATCGTGCCCATGTCGTACTTCTTGAAGTCGAAGAAGAGGCCGTCGATGAGGCTCTTCGCGTTCTCCGGCGTGGCGTAGTCGCCCGGCCGGATGCGGCGGTAAATGCTCTGGTAGGCGTCTTCCACTGCGGGAGCCGTGTCCTTGGCAAGCGTCATGCCGATGAAGTCCTGTTGGGGCTTGAGGTCGGCGAAGAGCTCGCGGATCTGCTCATCGGTCGTGTAACCGAACACGCGGAGGAGCTGCGTGACGGGGATCTTGCGCTTGCGGTCGATCTTGCAGGTCATGACGCCCTTGCGGTCCGTCTCCACTTCGAGCCACACGCCGCGCTTGGGGATGATCTTGGCGGCGTGGTACTTCGGATAATCGGGCATCGCCGAGAAGAACACGCCCGGGGAGCGGACGAGCTGATGGACGACCACGCGCTCGATGCCGCCGACGACGAACGTGCCGCTGTCGGTCATGAGCGGGATGCTTCCGAGGAAGACGTCCTGCTCCTTGATTTCGCCGGTCTCCTTGTTGATGAGCTGGACGTGGCCCTTCATCGCCGCCTCGTACGTGAGGTTGCGGCGCTTGCAGGTCTCGGGGTCGTACTTGGCAGGGTCGAACGTGTGGCCAAGGATCCGCAATTCCATCTTCTTGCCGGAGAAGTCCGTGATCGGCGTCACTTCTTCGAGGAGCTCCTGGAGGCCCTCGGTGAGGAACCAGCGGTAGCTCTCGATCTGCATTTCAATGAGGCTCGGCACGTGCGTGATGCCCTGGTCATCGACCAAGAACACGCGGTCGCCGACGACCTTCTTCGGCATCAAATGCGCGGGAAGGTTCTTGAGCGAGGCGGGGATTTTCCCGAGCGGAGCCGGGAGATGCGGGATGACGTTCGGCACGATGCCGTCCGGAACGTCGAGGGAATACTTACCGTTCGACGATGCAGGCTTCTTTGCGGCGGGAGCCTTGCCTTTGACCGGAGCCTTGGCGGCGACCGGTGCTTTCATCGCGGGCTTTCCGGCTTCGCCCATGGGCTTCGCCGAGACTGCCTTCTTAGGCGCGGGCTTCGATGCGACCTTCTTGGGTGCTGCCTTTTTCGGAGCGGGCTTGGCTGCTTTTTTGGGCGCCGCCTTCTTGGGGGCGGGCTTCGAAACCTTTTTCGGAGCCGCCTTTTTGGGGACTGGCTTCTTGGCGGGCTTCGCTTTCTTCACGGGCTTCTTGGCCATAAGAATGAGGGGGAGGGAATCCGCCTTCGCCATCGGGCTTCGACGGACAGGTACAGGGAAACGCCCTGCACGTAACCGAACCATTATCGCAAGCTTTTGCGAAAAACGGACGGTCAGGCAGCGCTCACAACTCAATCGTAGCCAGCTGTTGACGGGCCCATTCTATTGGCGAAAAAGCCCCTGTAAAGGCTATTTTTGGTGATCGTCTCCGACGGTGCTGGGGGCGCGTTGTGACGACGATCAAATGGCAATACAAGTCCTGGAGGTTCCCGTGACAATAACGGGAGCCGAGCATGAAGACAGATTATTCGGATCGCACAGCCGCACTTTGTCACCCACCATGGGGAACGTTGAGAACTTCCAGTGGAAATTCGTCACGACGCCTCCTCTACCGCAGAACGACGGCGCATTCTCCAGAGCTGTCCCCTCCATGTCATAGAGCATCGCGCAGCCATTTCCCTCTTTGGCATACGACGCTTGTAACGCCTGAACGGCACCGGAACATCCAACCTGCACGTAGTTCAGCTGGAGCGACATTAATTGACTGGGAGCGGAGGAAGCAGGTGGCGGCGCGATCGACGGCGAACTGGCCGGCACGGAAGACGCGACTGAGGAAGCAAACGACGACACCACGGACGACGCGGACGATGCCACGGGAATGCCGTCAGTGGGACGGAGCATGAGTGCATCGATGCTCATGACTGTGGACCGCGGCGTGAAGCCGGGGGGATTGCCCGTGTACCAGTTTGCATACACGGTTCTCGTGTTGGGCACGATCGTACGAGTACCGATTTTTTGCCACGTGACGCCGTTATCGATCATGCCCTCCGGCGAGACCCGTTGATTGACGAATATCGCGTTCATCTCCGGATCGGCCATGGGCGTGGTATTCCCGAACACTTGCACGCGCACCTGATTTTCCGCCTCGGGTTGGGCAACCCACGTCGCGAACACGTCGTATACGCCGGGGGTGATCGGGCGACCGCCATCCGACGTCATCGCGCGGGCGACCGAATCACTCACCGTTGCCGGCGCATCATTGCGGAGAATGACATGCGTGCCCTTGTACGCCGACGGATTGGCGATTTTCGGCGCGACGAAATTCCCCGCGGCCGAAACGGTTTCGAAGCGGGAATCTTCGTTATCAAGGATGAACGTCGTCGCAGGGGTTTGATCGGCGCTCCTGCGCAACATGAACCCGTCCACGAGCACGACGCCGGGCACGTAGGAACTGCGTATCACGTGCGGCGTCACCAGCACGCTCACGGCGCCGTCGACGGGGAAAAACGCTTTACCGATGACCTTCCACGACGCGCCGTCGATGGTTTCGCCGTCCGTCGGAACGGTTTGATCGACGAGGAGAACATTCCCTCCGTCCGCCTGCCCACGAATGACCACGAGCGCAGTGCGCGTTGCACCCTCGGTGGTTGGCCACGTGGCCAAAACGTCGTACATTCCGGCACGGATCGACGGCGTGGCGAAGCGGGCCATCGATGAGTTTCCTACGCTGGTGGCCAAGGAGGGATCAAGCACCGCATACCCGCCGCGGTATCCGCCGACCTTGAACGACGAGGCATGGGGCCTGTCCATCATCGAATACTCGTCATCGAGCACCACCACGTCGGCGGGCGCATTCGCGTACGGCGTATCGCCGATGCGGCGAAGCACGAGAGCATCGATGACGATGGGCTTGTTCACATTGCCGACGAGCCAGCGATCGGGGTCGCCCCACGTGACCATCGTGGCATTGGCGAGCAAATCGATGGAGCCGACCTTGCGGAATGCGACGCCGCCGATGTCGACGCCCGCGGGCGTCTGCAGCAGCGACACCGGCCGCATGAAATTGGCGTAGTCGACCTGGGAGAACGTAGCACTACTACGCAGGTCAATCGCGGCGCGCGGAGAGGCGTCGGGGGACGCTTTCCATGTCGCGTACAGTTCATACCGACCCGGCGCGATGTTCGCGTTCCACGCTACGACGGTTCCCGCCGCGCAATTCGCGTACGATCCGCCCACCGATGCGGTATCCGCGACGGACGTGCAACGGTAATCGGGACGCATCATCGAGTTGTCGAGCACGATGTCGGCCGACGACTCTGTCGCATCCGACGCGTTGTATTCCTCGTTGTCCTGGGTGCCGGAACATCCGGGATCCTGCGGGTAATCCCCCTTCCCGTCGCCGTCGTTGTCGATGCCGTCCTGACACGCGCTCCGCGGGTTGCTTTCGTCGGTATCCGCCTGGCCGGAGCATGAAAAGTCGGCGCCGTCGATCACGCCGTCTCCATCGTTGTCGATGCCGTCGGAACACTGGGGAGAAACGCACTGCGCGTTGCCGGTAATCGCGACGGCGGAACTGCACTGGTTGTAGTTATTGCCGTTGCAGAGCTTGACCGACGCACCGACGCGGAAGAGGTCGTTGAAATCCTTCGTGGAAAGCGTGAGCGTGCCCGATCGCTGGCAGAAGAAATTCTGAGCATGCACGGGGCGACTATCGGAGGCGCCGATGAGATGGGCGCAGGTATCGAAATTCTTCGCATAGGCTACGGTTACGGAGCAGCCGTTCGCAGTGACGGACGACAACGCAACCCCCTGAACAGGAACCGATGACGCTTGGCTTGAGACTGATTGCGCAGATAACGAGGATGACGTGCACTGGATCGCACCCGCGATCACAACGGGAGCACTGCAATCATTGTAGTTATTGCCGTTACAGAGCTTGACCGACGCACCGACGCGGAAGAGATCGTTGAAATCCTTCGTCGAGAGCGTGATGGTTTCGCTCGATCGGCAGAAAAAATTACTTGCGTGCACGGGGCGGCTATCGGAGGCGCCGACGAGGTGGGCACAGGTGTCGAAATTCTTCGCATAGGCCACAGCCACGGAACAGCCGTTCGCGACGACGGACGTGAGGGTCACGTGCTTCGTCGGATCCGTAATCGGATCCATCTCATCACTATCCTGCACGCTCGCACATCCGGGATCCGACGGGAAATCCTTCTTCCCATCGCCATCGTTATCGATGCCATCCTGACAAGCCGCGAGCGGCGGCGGAAGTTCGAATACGGAAGCATTCGACGAAGAAGACTCTTCCTGCGGAACCGACGATGACGCTGGTTGCGATGATGCGGAAGACGCGGACGAAACGGATGACGACGATGTCGAGATTTTCCGCACGAGGAGATACCGGGCGCGCGAGGTGCCGCCGTTCTGGAACGTCAGCGTGAACCGATACCCCTGGCTGCCCGATTCGCTCACCGAGAACGATCCGATGCGTTGGAACGGAATATCGGATCCGCACCACGAATATCCGCTGCAATTCGCATTCGTCACGAGATCCGCTTTTGAACGGGCATTCTGATCCACCGCCCACGTTGCGATCTGCCTATATGAACGATCGTACGCCGTATACGTCACGGGAGCGGCGGCGGGAATATTCCCCGGCCAATCCGCATACAGCTCATACGTTCCTGGTTCCAGGCGCTCTTCCCACCAAACGGTGCGCGCAGGCACGTTTTCACCGGAACACGTGATAACGCCATCCCACAGAGTGCAATACGGGATGTACGTGCCGAGCGGAGTCGACAACATGAATTGCCCGGGCGTGGGCGTAAACCGGGTTCCCTCGATGGAAGACGCGGCGGAGGACGACTGCGAAGAAGGAACGGAGCTGCTGGAAGACGATGGCGATGACGCCGCGATGGGCAGCATCACGACGTAATGGGCGCGAGCCATGCCCCCCGTTTTCACCTTCATGGTCACGACGAGCGGACCGGTTTCGGTCGGCGCGATCTCACCGATGCGCTGCAGCGGCAGATCGGCGCGGCAGCGCGATGAGCCGTAGCACGTTCGTTTCCACGTGAGATCGGCAACGGATCCGGCAGACCTCTGGGAGAGATCGATGGTGGCGAGTGTTTTTCCGTTTTGCGTCACGGTATACGTGACGGCGGTCGGGAGGCTGAGCGAGGGAATTCCGCTCCACTGCGACCACGGATACGCGGACCAATCGGCGTAGAGCGTGTAGCGACCCGGGTACGCGGTCGTTATCCATACGACGCGCGTTTTCTCCGCCGAATCACACTGGTACTCGTAGCTTTCGGTACGCGTTTCGCCGCGCGGCGACGCATTCACATCAGAACCTTCCGGGATTTGATACGACGCGACGGACGTATCAAGCGCGCGGCAATTGATCGGCGTTGCCACGGGGGTCAACACGTTCCACGAGGGCAGATACGACACAACGCCTCTCTGCGGCGCGGAGGGCGCCACGGAAGACGCCGAGGACGATTGCGAAGACGATGAAACGGCGTCTTCACGCACGAGCATCACCGCGTCCGCATACGTGCCGGCCTGCGGCTTGCCGTTGGGGAAAATCCGTACGACGACCGTGCCCGTAAGATCCACTTTCACACGATAGACCCACTGCCACGCGGCACCGGCGGCCGTCATGCTCGACGGTAACTTCGATTGATCCACGCGGATGTTCGAATACGCGAGATAGTTGTTGCCTGCCGCCGGAACCCTGACATCGAGAAGCGTCGCCGCATCCCCCTTGCGCGGCCAGGTCGCGTAGACCGAGTACGTCCCGGGTTGCACGTTGGCGAACGAAAATGACGCAACCGACGTCATGGTCATCGTCGTGACGTTTCCTTTTTTCACGACGTTGTACGTCGGCGCGAAGACTGCATGCGTCGAACCACCGTATCCCACACTCTGAAGCTGCTTCTTGAACGTTCCAGGCACGAAAGCGCCAGTCGTATCGGCGTTATCGATAATCACGCCCGGCGACACGGGCAACACCTGACCCCGAAGCTGCATCGCAAACGGCAAGGCCAAGGCGACAGCGGTGCCGACTGCGGCGGACAAACGGAGAAAGCGCATGAATGGGTGTGGGTATGTTTCCTTACATTGTACCAAAAAAAGCGCGGATACTCCAGCTACCGGAACCGCGAATCACCAGCCCGAAGCGTGAATATGCCCTCGAAAAGCGACTCGACACTCTGCGGAGCGCTCCCGCGACCCGTACGCCGTACTTTCCGCGGTTTTCGACTTCTTTCCGGCAAATGACCCATCGACACCGCTCAAGGCATGCCGAAATGGCCGCTTCTCACGCAGCCTGCTGAAACCGGGCGGCAACTTCGGGCCAATGCACCACCTGCCAGATCGCCTTCACGTAGTCGGCTCGCTTTTGCTGGTACTTCAGGTAGTACGCATGCTCCCACACGTCCACGCCGAGGAGCGGCGTCTTGCCGTCCGTCACCGGGTTGTCCTGGTTCGCGGTCGACACGATTTCAAGCGTACCGCCGTCGGACGCGAGCCACGCCCATCCGGAACCGAAACGGCCCAATGCGGCGGCGGTGAACTTCTCTTGGAATTGAGCGAAAGAACCGAACGTCGCGACGATGGCATCCGCGAGTTTACCCGACGGCTCGCCACCGGCATTGGGGGCAAGCGTCTGCCAAAATAATTGGTGGTTCAAATGTCCGCCGCCGTGGTTGCGCACTGCCGTGCGGATGTCTTCGGGAATCATCTCGAGGTCCGCCACCAATTCTTCCACCGTCTTCTCCGCGAGATCGGGGTACTTTACAAGGGCCTCGTTCAATTTATCCACGTACGTCTGGTGGTGCTTCGTGTAGTGGATTTCCATCGTCTTGGCGTCGATGTGCGGCTCAAGGGCGTCGAAGGCGTAGGGCAGCGGGAGGAG
>DALYDP010000003.1:28745-38641 GCA_031973095.1 Candidatus Peribacteraceae bacterium
TCTTGGCGTCGATGTGCGGCTCAAGGGCGTCGAAGGCGTAGGGCAGCGGGAGGAGAGTGTGGGGCATGGGCTGGGGGGATTCACAATGAATGACATAGCAACTGTAGCAAAGAGCATCGCGATGCACCCGAAGAATTCCTTGCACAAAAAAATCCCGACAGCCGAGTGGCGACTGTCGGGATGAGACGTAAGGCAACGATGTGCATTACGACAGAAAGAGAAAGGGGGTTCCGGGTTTGAATCCTTTGCCACCGCGGCACCCATCTTCAAACATAAGCGTGTGATGACCCACGAGCAGCACCGGAACCAGCGCATCCTCACCGTGCGGATGCGTCACGACGACCGACGTGCGCTGCGAATCGAGGTTCGAGTAAATGCACGTCCGCAGTTCGCCAACGGTCAACAGCGCGAGTAAGTCGACAATGCTCGCTTGCCGATACCCCCGACTCCCTCCCCACGACGCAGCACGCTCGAACGTCGTGCACTGATCGAACGCATGTAATAACATTCTTCTGCTACACATGTAGGGCACGCTCGGTGCATTCATACGCGTGTACCATCGTACCGCGCAGGACTTTGCTTTCGCATACGACTGCACATCGTTCGAACCAACATACAAATGGGAGCCTTCGAACTTCGTCTTGCTCCAAAGGTCATCGAACGAGTTCCAACTCGCATCAACAAAAAACGATTGAGCGATTACATCATCCCAGGACAACGATTGTTTCGTGCGCATTGCCTATCCTTTCTCTGAAGTTGTAGTTGTAAATGAACCAAAGATATTAATTACAAATAATCGAAAATATGTCAATAATCGCGCAATGGTAGAATGCATGCGTGCAAACACGAATTATCACATCGGCAGAAGACCTGGCTATCTGGAGCGCCTTCGTGCGAGAAAGCCCCCAGGGCAGCCTGTGGCAATCGAAAGAGTGGAAGGGCTACCAAGAGGCCCTGGGGCGGGGAACGCGCGTCTATGCGGCCTTCAACGGTCATGGTTCGGCTCCGCTCACCATGACAGCGACGGCTTTAGTCGTTATTGATCGAACCACGGGGAACCTCGCCACGTGGGAGATCCCTCGGGGGCCGATCATGGGAGCAGGTAGCGACGAGTGGATAGCGATTAGCATACTTGATGCAATCATTGCCGATGCACAGCAAGAAAAAGCCCTGTGCTTATTTCTCTCACCCATATCCGAACTACCCGCTAACCGCTACGCGCTCATCTCTTCGTTCCGTCACATCCACCCCCCCGCCACGCGCATCATCGACCTTAGCAAAACGCACGACGAGATCCTGGCGCAGATGCACCAAAAAGGCCGCTACAACATCAAAATCGCGCAACGCGACGGCGTGACGGTGCGGCAAGGAGCGGAGAACGATATCGATGCCTTCTACGGATTGCTCAAGGGCACGAGCGCCCGCGATGTCTTCACCATTTCGCCGAAAGTCCACTACGCGCGTTTCCTCACGGACCTACGGGATAGTTTTTTCCTGATTGCGGAACATGAAGGAACGCCCGTGGCGGGGTATATGGGCGTGATATGGAACGAGACGGCCTATTACTACTACGGCGCCTCGGACCATGCGAAACGCGCGCTCATGGCGCCGTACCTGCTGCAATGGGAAGCGATGAAGCTCTCCAAGGAGCAAGGGGCCACGCGCTACGACCTGCTCGGCATCGCGCCGCTCGGTAGCGGCCCCGAGCACGCGTGGGCGGGCATCTCCAGCTTCAAAGAGAAATTCGGCGGCGAAGTCGTAGAGTATGCACCGGAGCAGCAGATCGTGTTACGGCCGACGCTGTGGAAGATGCTGCAACTGAAGCGGCGCATCCTGGGATAACGCTACGCTCTGAGCGCCTCCCGGAGTAACTCTGGGAATTCTTCCGTACCCAAATCTCGCAAGCAAAAATGTCCTTTCCCCTCGAATACGCGCATCCTGATATTTTTCACCGACGATTCCAGGCGCTGTACGCTTTCGAGGATTTCGGGATCATCATCCGTGGAATACATGAGCGTAAGACTAGCCGTTCGTGACGCGAGGTCGGGATCGACCGTGAACCGGAAAAACTCGGGGTCGATTTTCCCCGATGGATCGAGCCACGGTGCAACGAGAATGACGTTGCCGACCGCCCGTTTTTCCTCGCTCAACCAACGGACCAAAAACCCGCCGCCACAACTGTGCCCGATCAAGAGTGTGGACTCGTTGGGAGTGAATCGATCAAGCATCGCCTTCCACTCTGCATACCGAGGCTGATACAACCCAGGCATTTCCGGGGTTTGAGCTTCGACTCCGCGAAGCAAAAGTTGTCGTTGGATCCAGGGAATCCAATGATCGTTCGAGGCGGCGGGACGGTTCGCGTCCTCGTACTCAGAACGATCGTTGTAGCCGTGAATGATCACCGCGGTTCTCACCGTCGCAGTATACAAAAAAACCGCCCCGAAGGACGGTCTTCATGTCATGGCTCGGTACGATTTCGCGTCGCGCGAAATCACTCGGCATGACACCATGCACCATTCGTTGTCGCGCCGAGTGTTCGACGCCGCAGCGTCGAATGTACCGAGGCGTGACTGGGCCAAAACCCCAAAAGCCCCCTCTTTCGAGGGGGCCAATGGGAACTCTTATCGCTACAGGAAGCTAGCTATTAGCTCTTGTAGGACGTCGAGCGGACAACCGTGTCCGAGTACTCAATCCACTTGAAGCGGGAGGACGTGGTCGTGCCGGAGGCAATCGTACCAGCGTCTTCGTCGTTGAAGTCGATGTGAGAGACGGACGGGCCGAACGTCGAGGTCGAGCGCGTCGTGAAGTCCTGGAGCGAGACCTGGAGGGTCGAGCTGGAGGAAGAGACGACGTCGGAGTTGGTGATGTTACCTTCGAGGACGAAGGTGGACGTTTCACCGGACTCGAGGGCCGTGTCGACCGTGGTCGACTTGAGGGCGCGGCACTCAACGAAGAACGAGCCGGAAGCCGAGCTGGAACCCGAGATGAGGGCACCGTCGTTCGCGAAGAGCGCGCGGCAGGTGGCCTTCGTCGAGGAGTCAGCCTTGTTGTAGAACTTGAAGTCGCCGGCATCCAAGAGCACGTTCGTGGCGTTGACGTTGAAGATAACGCCGGAGAGCGTGGACTTGTTAAGACCGTTCAGCGTGTTGCTGTTGGTCGCAGCCGTGAAGCGGAACTGACCGAACGGCGAGACGCCCGTCGGGACGTTCGTGTTGTCAGCATCCGGGTTGGCGTTGGCGATCGTCGTGATCTTGGAGAGCACAACGTCGTTCACCTGACCGACGATGAAGGCGTTCGCGGCGACGGAATCCGTGCCGATGAACACTTCACCCTGGTTGCCCGCAACACCGTTGTTAGCAATCAGGTTGCTGGACGACTCGCGGCCGCGAGCGCGAACCGCGCCGGAACCGGTGGAGTTGTCCGAGACGGCCGTCTTCGTGATGAACAACTGAACAGGTTGACCCGAGAGAGCACCCTGCTCGTCGGACTTGATGCGAGCCTTGACGAGAACGTCGAGGTTTTCGCCGTCCTTCACGACGAGTTGGCCGTTCTCCATGTTGGCGCAGAACGTCTGCACCGTCGCGTTGCCGTTGCCGGCATTGACGGTGAGAACATCATCAGTGCCACAACCGGAGACCGTCGCCGTGGCGAAGGCCGTCGTCGCACCGTCCTTGTAGAGCTCGAGGCGGTCCACGGAGGACGCGTTCGAACCGGAGGACGTGAGCTGGAGGTCCGTCACGTCGATGTCTTCGTTCTGGGCGCGGAACTGGAGGCGGAGGATCGTGTCGCCGAGCGTGCCGCCGAGGAGCTGGCGGGAGCGCGTGGGCGTCGAGTCCAACGTCACGTAGATATCACCCTGGTTGACCAGGCTGAACACCTTCGAGTCCACCGTCGAAACGATGATCTCGCAGGTTCCGGAGCACGGAGTGGCATTCAATTTGATGCCAGAGAGAGAGGAACCGTTGTCTGCCTCTTCGGCTTCAACGTAGTTGGCAGCCGAGGTAGCAAAGCGGACCTGGAGTACGTTCGTCGAGAGCGAGGACGCAATGTCCGCGTGAACCTCGAAGAGCACGGACTCTTCAGCCGGCAGCAAGACGCCGCCGCCTGCGAGTTTGTCGAACGACACCGAGCAGGACGTGGAGGCGCTCGTAGCGCAAGCACCCGTCGTACCCTGAGCCGCAACACCCTTCTGGGCGATCGTGTCGACGACACCGTCGCCGTCAGAGTCGAACCAGAGCGTGTAGTTCTGACCGTTCAAGAGAGCACCGGACTGGGAGTTGAAGATGGCCTGCGTGAACAGGATGTCTTCAGCCTCGCCAGCGCGAGCTTCGAAGCGGAGCAGGTTAACGTTCTTGCTGTTCTTCACAGCCGTGTCGATCGTTCCGATCGACTTCACGGCGATGTTGAGCTCAGGCGTGGCGATGCGCTGGAAGTTACCAGTGATCACCGAACCCGGGCGAACGTCCGTGACATCATCACCCGTGGAGAGACCCTCCGCGATGATGTTGTAGTCCGTCGTCGCGCCAACAAGGCCGCCAAACGTGCACGTGGCGGAACCGACCGTCGTGCAAGCGTGCACGCGGAACTTGTCGCCGTTCTTCGGGTGGGAGGTCGCACCGTTGTCGGTGAAGTCGACCTGAAGTTCCCACGTGGAGGAACCTTCGACATCAAAGTCGTCGAAGCGGTAGATCTGGAAGGTGGAGCTAGACGCAACACCGAACGTACCGGACGTCGTCAAGCGAACAGCGGAGACGGACTGGCCCGACTTCGTGTTGCGGAGTTCAACGTCTTCGAGAACGTTCGAGAGAGCCGTGCCGCCAAAGGAGCCGCCGGAAGCGGTCTGAGCCTGGATAGCGACGTAGAAGTCGCGGACGTCGATACCGTCGCCACCCGTCATGATGTCAAAGTTGGCGAGAACAGCATCGTCATCGTCGCGCGTGAACTTCTGCTGCACCGGACCGTCGATCTCGATCGTGAGCTCGCCGGCTTCGATGTTCACAGTGTCAGCAGGGGTGCTCGTATCAATCACGACCTGCGAACCGTAGAGCTGACCGTTGACGCCGAATCCGTAGAGGGAACCGACTGCAAAGATGTCGCTCTCTTCTTCGAGGTGCATGATGACCGTTTCACCAGCGCCGCCGACGACGTCGGCGAGAACTTCGAGGGTGATCTTGTCACCTTCGAGGATCGTGAACGGGGGGTCGAACGTCAGCGTGACGAAGTCACCGGACGTCGCAGAGACAGCGTTCGTGAGAACGGTGCCATCCGTGCGAGCGACGCGGATGTTCGTGAGGTCGCCGTCGCCGGACGTACCGTTCTGCTCGAGCGTCACGGAGTAGACCGTCTGGTCTTCGACGGAGTTGGTCGAAAGTTCAAACTTACCGACCACGACTCCCGTGTCACCAACCTCGACCTCATCGGGCGAGACCGTGCGGTACTTCACTTCCAACGTGCCGGACGTGACCGACGCGATGCGGAACGTGTTGCCGCGGAGGGGGAACGTACCTTCCGTGTCGAGAGCGTTGCTCTGGATGTCGGACGGCAGTTCGATGGCGATGTTGTGCTCTGCCGACGTGTCGGCCAAGAGAGCGAAGTCAGCGACGACGTCAACCGTGACCGTTTCGCAGGCTTCGACCATCAGCGGTTCGCTGAGGCGGAGCGTAGCGGTCTGGTCCTGGGAGTCGAGCGTGCGCTTGCGGGAGATGCGTCCTCCGTCCATGGCCAAGTAGAGGCCATCGATGTCGGATTCATCACCGAAGCCTTCGTGCAACACCGTGATCTCGTCGACCCAGACGTCATCGGCGCAGTCGGCCGTGAGGTCAACGGAAGCGAGAACGACGCCAACAGCGCCCTTGGGCACCGTGTCGCCGGACGGGTTGCTGGAAGCAAGGGACACTTCGAGCGTGCCTTCACCGACCTCGCGGTCCGTGTAGCCTTCGAAGTCCATGCTGTCGGAGAACGTTTCGCCGTCGGCCGTTTCGATGTCTTCGGCCGTGAGCGTGTAGTCCTCGCCGGAGTCCAACGAGTCAGCGAGCGTGAGCTCAACCGTGGATTCGTTGATCCAGTCGATCGAGTCGACGTCGATGTCGGAGGCGCCGGAGACCATGAACTGCGAAGCCTCGGTGTCCTCGGAGATGTCGACGTTGAATTCGACTTCAACCGTGGAAGCGTCCGTGGCGGACACGTCCGTGATCATCGGCTCGGACGTCTCTTCACCGTCCATCGTGCAGTCCTCGCCGTAGACGAGGCCCTGATCGACGCGGTGGAGCATGACGACCATTTCCGCGCGGTTCATGAAGTCACCCGGGCGGGCGCGGCCCGTGCCGCTGTCACCCTGGACGACGCAGTAGTCGGCAGCCGTCTGGACGGCGTCCGTGTACCACTGGCCATTCGGGACGTCCACGAATTCGGGAGCGTCACCGGTGGCTTCGAGACCGAAGGCGCGCACGATGAGTGCGGCGGCTTCAGCGCGGTTGATGTTCGCGGCAGGGCGGGCGTAGCAGGGCTTGCTGCCGTAGCAGTTGTTGTCGCCCTTGACCCAACCTTCCTTGGCGGCTTCCTCCATGTAGGAGTAGTACCAAGCACCCGGGCGGACGTCATCGAAGGACGCCACGGCCGGAGGCGTGGAAAGAATGCCACCGTTCAGCTCGACGACGAGCTTGATGAATTCAGCGCGGTTCGCGTTGTCGTTACCGCGGAAACGAGTCTGGGAACCGTCGAGATAACCGTCTTCAACGAAAGCGTTGACGGCATCTTCGTACCAGACTCCAGCCGGAACGTCGGAGTACGCAGCGAGGACCGTACCCACCTGGGTAAGGGCGATCGCGGCAGCCGACACTCCTGCGAACAATTTCTTGAACGAATTGTTCATAGGGTAGGAGTTGTAGAAATAATAAATAAAAAGAAACCTTGTGTGAGGTGTCTGTGTGTTCGTTGAGTGTGGGAGGTGGTCCGTCGCTTGTACGCATCCACCGGTGTATCGGGGAGCATGATCCCGCGTTCGCGGGACTGCTGCTCCTTAACACTAAAGAGAAGATACAGATGGAAACGCTGACTGTGTCAGGCGGGGACCCGTTCATGCACGGTCCCTATATAAGGAAGTAGGAATTCGGAATCATGAATCATGAAACCGTCATCAAACAATGCCTTGGAGACGTGAGAGACTCGGCGTGGGAAATGTTCCCTACGCGAGGTGCCGGTGTGTTAATGAGCGTGCACGAACCTGTCGTTTGAAGAACAGGTCACGAGGATGGTACCGAAGCCTCCTATAGAGACAAGGCGCGAGGTATTCCCGTGCACACGTTCTAACGACTGCTTCGACCCCGTGTTACGCAGGAGGTGAAAAAGCTGATCGCCCATTCTCTTTTGAAAAAAGCAGAGAATCAGACATTTGGATAACGAATTCGTCGGCAATTCGACGAATCGAACGGCGGCTTCGATCCCAAAAATACACTTGCCTCGCTGTGGGACTATTGATGAATCAACTTATTTGTTCAACAAACATGTATAGTAAACTGTACATGCTTCACAGAGTACGTATGGTAAATTTTACATTTCATATAGTTAGCTTTACATTTCACGGCCGAAAATGACTAAAAGATGACTAAGGGGCACGTTAAATGCATGCGCGAGCACTTTTATGCGTAACTCTCGGCGAATAAGTGTTTTTCATGCAATCCAACCACGGAAAATGGAAAGCCATATAGACAGAATTGACAAGTAAACCTCACTCCAGCGGTAAAAATAGGCGTCTTGGCGATGGAGAAGCGGTGGAAAATGTGCTGAAGAAAAAAACCGGCAACGCACGATGTGCGCTGCCGGCGGATCCCCCATGTCAGTCATTGAACATCCACTCCCTGGAGGACTCTTCGGGTGTGGGAGGGGGCTGCACGGTAGCGGGGGGCGGCGGTACGCCCTCACGCTCGCGCTGAATGGCTTCGAATACTTCTCTCCGATGCACCGAAACCTCTTTCGGAGCCTCGATGCCGAGGCGCACTTTGTCGCCGCGGATCTCGACCACGACGATCGTGATCTCGTTGTTGATCACGATCGACTCATTCTTCTTCCTGCTTAGAACGAGCATGGCCCTTCTCCTATGGGGGGATAAAGAACGTGCCTCGCGATGCGCGAGCATGCGGACACTGTGAAGAATCTTCCACGTTTGTCAAAACAATATGACATGAAATATCAAAAATGATTCCGCGGCACTCCAGACACGTCGAAGCAAATGCAAGCCAGCGGAGTGCCCGCGACATACGATCAATGATCGTAGAGCCATTGGAGCGCGTCGATTTTTCCACGACCGGAAAAACACGACGATCACTTCTTCTTAAGCTCCTGCCCCTTGGCGGTGTCTTTGAGCGAGAATCCCCTCTTCTCGATTTCACCGCGCAGCCGATCGCTCTCGGCGAAATCTTTGGCAACGCGCGCGGCTTCGCGCTCTTCGACCAATGCCTGCACGTCAGCCGGAATCTGCACCGCGGCGGGAGCATCGAAACATCCGAACGTATCGCGGGCGAGCGAAACGAATTCCTTCAGCGCACCAAGGGCGGCGTCGGAGACCGTGCCGTCTTTGGCATCGATCGAATGCAGCAACTTCACGACGGCAAAAATTTCCGCCATCGCGCCGGACGCATTGAGGTCGCTGTCCATCGCGGCGCGGAAACGCGCGTTGCACGATGTCACTTCATTCGCGGTCGCGTCGATCGATTCGTGCGCGAGATCGGCACCCTCCAACGCGTCGACGATCGCGAACGCCTCCGCGATCTTCATCCGTGATGCGCGCGCCTCATCGAGACCCTCCCACGTGAACTTCAGGTTGGTGCGGTAATGCACCGAGAGGAAATAGAAGCGCAGGTCCGCCGCAGCGTATCCGCGAGCCAAAATGTCAGGCAAGGTTAACACATTACCAAGGCTTTTTGACATTTTTTCGCCTGCCAGGTCGATCCTGCGCTTATGAAGCCACGTGCGGACGAACTGCTTGCCGGTCACGGACTCGCTCTGGGCGATCTCGCACTCGTGATGCGGGAAGATGTTGTCTTCGCCGCCGGTGTGGATGTCGATGGTATCGCCAAGGATGGCGCGCGCCATGGCGGAGCACTCGATGTGCCAACCCGGGAATCCTTCGGGGTTCCCCTCCCCCGGCGATGCCCAGCGCAGCACATGTTTCTCATTTTGACCGATGCAGAATTTCCAAAGCGCGAAGTCGGCGGGATGCTTCTTCCCTTCGTTCACTTCGATGCGCGCACCCGACGCGACGTTCTCGAGCGTGTTGCCGGAGAGCGTGCCATAGGGCGTGCGCGTTTTCGACATGACGTCGAAGTAGATGCCATCGGCGGCGACGTACGCATGCCCCTTGGCGAGCAGCGCCTCGACCATGGTCTTCATGTGGTCCACGAATTCGCTCGCGCGGGGGCGCTGCCACGGCTCGAGCATGTTGAGCGCCGACTCATCGCTGCGGTACATGTTCTCGTACGAGCGCGCGACCTTGAGCACCGTGTCGTGCGTCACGTCGCCGAACTCCTCGCGCGCCTGCTTCTCGATTTTATCTTCGCCCGCGTCGGCATCCGCCACCAAGTGGCCGACGTCGGTGATGTTCTTCGCGTGCAACACTTTGTAGCCGTGGCCGGTCTCGAGCCACCGACGGAGGAAATCCGCCATGAGGAAGCTCGACAAGTTGCCGACGTGCGCGCGGCCGTAGACCGTGGGGCCGCAGGTATACATCGTCACGCGCGTCCCGGCGGGATCAAGCGGCACGACGTCTTCTTCTTTCTTGGTGAGCGTGTTGTAGAGGCGGAGGACCATGCCATAAGAATAGCCCATGGGCTTGCGGATTTACACTATATGAATAGAGTTCAATAGCTTTGCATCACTTTCAGAGGAGTTTGCATTTCCAG
>DALYDP010000004.1:0-4834 GCA_031973095.1 Candidatus Peribacteraceae bacterium
GGAGCGTGTATCCGAAAGGGTTTGTGGGTTCGAGTCCCACCCATGGCACCAAAAAGGAAGACATGGCAGACTTGCCTGCCGGCGGGCAGGTGCACCAGTCCCGCAGCCGCAGGAAGCTGACGGGGGCAACCTCATGGAGGTTCAAGTCCTCTCCCCGGGGCCATCAAGGAGTTTCTCTTCTTGCTTTAGAGCTATGCAATTCCGTCAACTTTCACAGGCTGCTGCCATTGCCTCTGTGCTGCCTGGGGTTGGCCGCCTTGCATCACTTATAAGCAGTGGAGTATTCACGGTATTGGGAATCCAGCACCTTTTTCAACCGATCGATTATCAGTTCACTACATTCCTCTTTTTTCATTTTGTCTCCATGTTGCCCATGGCACTGGTGGTAAGCACTCTCCTTTTTGCAGTGAGCAGCTGGCGAAGAAAGCGCGAAGGAAAGAAAGATCCAAGTCTCGATACACTCTCTTTTGCAGTGCTCGCGTTGGGGGCGTTAAGCCCAATGTTCGCAGTGGCTTTTTACGTGTACTTTTACTTGAGTTTTCAACTGCTCGGAGGGGTCTACACTTTTTTGAGTATCATCTATCTTCTGCCGATCTTTTGGATCAGCGTGAAGCAGACAGAGAGATATATCCTTACCGTTCTTGTTCTTTTTCTTGCTGCTACGTTGCTCACATGGGTTGCTCTTGCGTTGAATGATTTTATCTGGCATTTCCCACTCTCAGGGCAGTTAGAACACATGAAACGACTGCCGAATCTTGGGGCTCCTGGCATGGTCTATATCCAAATGTCGATTCTTTTCATCATTGCAAATGGTTTTGCTGTGTACGAAATTCTTTCGTACATGATCAAGAAATGGCGGAGAAGGATGCGGCATCAAAAGAGTTCGCATCTACGCAAACAAACAGACATCTTGCATCGGACGTAGACGAGAGAAGACAGAATTCAGCAACCTTGTCGTTGCCATTCGACTTGGCCCTTCGGGGCCTCGCTCCTGGTAAACCATTCGACAGAGCCCAGAAGCGACGCCGAGCTCGTTCAGTCCAGCAAGGAGCGCAGGCGATCCGCCCCGACGACCCTGTCGTACCTGCGGCCGCCGATGAGCAGCGTGGGGATCTTCACTGTGCGGATATGCTCCTCCACGAGCAGGCGTTGTTCTTCGAGGGAACGGGTCACCTCATCCGAGGCCGCAAGTGACACGATGCGTTCGACGTCCGTCGCGGAGTAGCCGATGACACCGAGCAGCCTGCGCATCTCCGCGCGCGCATCGGCGTCGGTCATGCCCATATTGATTCGCGTCTGCAGGTCGACGCTTTCGCCCGGTACGTCTTCGAAGATTTTCTCGAGCAGCAGCCAATCGCCCGGTTCGCCGTTTCTTAGCGGCACGCGCTTGGCCGCTTCGATGGTGGCGGCAACGAGGCGCGAGTGGGGGAATTTCGTTTTCCCGTCCGGCGTCGGGATCGGATACAGCACGTAGCTCGCGTTGAGCGCGTCGAGCGCCCCGGCTTCGCGCATGTGCGCAGTCAGTTTTTTACAGAAGGTGCAGCCCGGGTCGATGATTTCGAGCGCGTACGGTTTCGTCTCGTCGCGCGGCGTGCGGAACGTGGCCGTGGGGGGCAGGAAGTCTTCGGCGTTCCACGTCTTCAGCCTGTCGGGGATGCGGGACAACGTTTCGCCGAGGCGGACGAACGGACCCGCCGCCCATTCGCCGAGCCTGCCTTCGCGGATCGCCATGAAGAGGCCGAGCGATTCCGTTTCCACGCCGCACGCTTCGCCGCCGAGCGAGCAGGATTCCGCGGCACGCGGATCGCACGTGTCGTAGACCCACAAGTTTAAGCCTGCGTTCGCCACGTAGAGCAGGCTCCAGACGCTGAGTGCCACGAACGCGAACGACAACCAGTCGGCCCAACGGTCGAACCAGCCGGCCAAGCGCGGGTGCACCCGGAAGAGCCGCCCGGCGATTTTGCCGCGCATTTCCTCGCCGAAGCTGACGTCGCACGGGCGCAGGGTCACGCGTCGCCAGGCGCAGTGCCATGCTTTTGCCGCCAGCGGACGGTGCGATGCGGAGAAGATGGCGAGGATGCCGAAGACGACGAAGGTGGCGATGCAGAACATGGGTCAGAAGACGGTAAGGATCGAGCGGAGGGTGGACAGCAGCACGTCGACGTCGTTTTCGGTGTTGTGCAACCCGAGCGACACGCGCAGGAGCGGCGGGAGTCCGAGCTCGTGGTGCAGGTAGCGGTGACAGCAGAAATGCCCGCTGCGGCACATGATGTTCTGCTCCCCAAGAAGAACGGCGAGTTTATGCGCGTCGAGGCCGTCGACGGAGAAGCTGACGATGGGCGATGCAGCGGCGTTGAGGGGTGTGACGCGGGGCATGTCGGACAATCCTTGCCACAAACGTTCCGCGAGTGCCGCTTCGCGCGACGTGTCTTGCCTTCCTAGCCAGCGTAGGGCCGCTGAGAGGCCCACGATGGCTCCCCAGTCCTGGAGGCCCGGTTCGAGCACCGCGTGCGCCTCGGGGCCTTCCAAGGGGTCGTAGGAGGTCGCCCCGACGTCGGAGACGGTGCCGCCACCGAGGAAGAACGGATCGAGCCGTGAAAGCAGCGAGCGACGGATGATGATGAAGCCGAGCGACGGCGCATACGTCTTGTGGCCCGAGCCGAATGCCGCGTCGAAATCGATTCCGGCCAACGCCGCGCGATCGTGCGCGAAGCCTTGGGCGGCATCGAGCAGCAGCACGCCTCCCCGTTCGTGGACGTCCTTCGCGAGGGCTTCCACGTTCATCAGGCGCCTGCCGTCGAGGTTCGATACCGTATTGGCGATGACGACCGCGTTATCCAGGTCGTCCCGCGCGTACGCCAATGAGCCGTCTGCCAGGCGGGGGAGGATCGATAGGGGCGCGCTACGACGCTTGGACCACGTTATCGACGGGACCATGACCGAGTTGTGTTCGATGCCCGAGGTGACGATGCGCCCGAAGGCACCTTCGGCCAACTGATGGAGGACGAGGTTGATGCCGTACGTCGTGTTCGGCGTGAACGCGACCGCGTAGTCGCGCGCATTTTTTCCCGTCGCTTCGAGGAGCAGGGTTCGCGCGTCCGCCACGGCGGCGTCCACTTTCTCTCCCCAGCGGTATTTCACGCGCCCGCCGCAGGCGTTGTAGTCGCGGTAGTATGCCGCTTCCGCGTCAATCACTTCGCGCGGTCGCAGCGTTTGGCAGGCGGAGTCGAAATACCGTTGGCCGGGTTCGAGGTAGTCGAACGGGCCGTCATTGCCGGGGGTTTTCGCCGTGCGGGAGAACAACATAACGCGTCTACGGTATGCTCCCCGCGGCGGTTTGCAACACCGGCTTCTTAATCTTTCCTTCATGGATCGCCATCCATAATTGTGCTACACTATCCCGATGTCCCAGATTTCCTCTCCGTGGCTTGCACAACTCACGAAACGCCGTCCGTTTTCGCTTGAACGGGATGCCGGCGCGCAGGTCGCGATCGTCGGCGGAGGCATAGCCGGATTGTCGACTGCCGCGTACCTGATGAAGGACACGGATCTCTCGGTCGTGCTCGTGGAAGCGGGGCGCATCGCCCATGGAGCGACGGGTCATAACGCCGGACAGCTCGTGGCCGATTTCGAGCGCCCGCTTTCGAGCATGATCGAGGAGTACGGACTCGGGCCGTCCGTGCGTGCGCAGACGGAAGTGGAGGGAGGATGGATCGGCGTCGATTGGTTGATCCGTTCGTTCGGTCTCCGCACGCCCTTACACCGTTGCCAGGGTTTTGCCGGCTTCAGCACCGTTGAGCAAATTCGCTCCCACCTCGATGCGGCGTCGTTGCGCCTGAGCCACGGATTGCATCGCGAGCCGCTCATCGTGGCCGTGGGTTCCGAGGCGGATCGCGCGCTCGGCACGGTCGACGAAACCATGGTCGTGCGCATGCCGCACAGCGTCGTCCTGCGCCTCCTGCATACCGACGATCCGTCGTTCATGGCCGCCGCGACGTCGCCGAAAGGATGCATGAACAGCGCCATGTTCTGCGAAGAATTGGCGGGCAGCCTTCTCTCGGCGTATCCCGGACGCTTTACGATCGCCGAACACCTGCCCGTGCACGAGGTCGCCATCGAGGGCGACGGCGTCGTTCTCAAAACCGACGGGCCGTCCGTGCGCGCGGATTCCGTGGTGCTCTGCACGAACGGTTTCGAGAACATCGACATTTCGAACGCAGAAGGCCCCGGGATCGATCGTTCGTTCCACCGGATGGTCCGGTCGCTCATCGGGTACATGGGCGGGTATGTGGGCAGCGCGGGCGAGCCCGTGACGGCCATCAGTTACTTCCGGAACAACAAAGACGAGCTCGACCCCAATAACAACCGCTACACGTACCTCACCCGTCGGCCGTACGAACACCAAGGCGCAGAGAGCACGCTCCTGTGCGTCGGCGGCCCCGAACGCTATTTGCCCGAGGGTGCCGATTACGATCCGCTCGCGTCATTCCCCGCCGACGTGGAGGAGGAAATCGACCGTGCGTTCGAAGCGACGTACCGTATGTCACCGGCGTTCCCGCTCGTGAACGCGTTCCGCTGGCACGGCGTCATGGGTTTTACCCCGACGTACATCCGGTGCGTGGGGAGCGATCCCCGTTCGCCGCGGTTGCTCTATAACCTCGGTTGCAACGGCGTGGGAATCCTTCCCAGTATCGCCGGAGGACGCCGCATCGCGCGCATTCTCTCGGGTGCGGACATCGAACCGTCGCTCTTCGATCCTGCCGTGCAGATGGGCATGGCTTAAGGGCGCGATTCAGTCGACGATCTTGAGGTGTGCCCCTCGGTTTTGCTCGAG
>DALYDP010000004.1:4934-7580 GCA_031973095.1 Candidatus Peribacteraceae bacterium
TTAAGGGCGCGATTCAGTCGACGATCTTGAGGTGTGCCCCTCGGTTTTGCTCGAGAGCGCTTGGAATTATTGGATCACTTTCACGTGCAGTTCTTCCAACTGCTTCGCGGGCAATTCGGACGGTGCGCTGAGCATCAAGTCCTTGGCCTTTTGGTCCTTCGGGAAAGGCGTCACCTCGCGGATGTTCGGTTCGCCGGCCACGATCATGACCACGCGGTCGATGCCGTAAGCGAAGCCGCCGTGCGGGGGCGCGCCGTATTCGAAGGCCTTCAACATGTGGCCGAACCGTTTCTCCGCGTCTTCGCGGGTGATGCCGAGCATGTCGAACACTTCGCTCTGCAGTTCCGGGTGGTGGATGCGGATACTGCCCGAACCGAGTTCGTAGCCGTCGAGCACGAGGTCGTAGCAGACGGCGTGCACGTCGAGCGGGCGCTCCTTGCGGTGTTTCCACTCCTCGGGGTTGGGGCTCGTGAACGGATGGTGGCTGAAGGTAATCGTGCCGTCGTCCTGTTCCTCGAACATCGGGAATTGCGTGACCCAGAAGAGCGCGTGCACGGATTGGTCGATGAGGTTGAATTTTTCCGCTGCTTCCTTGCGGATGCGGCCGAGAGATGCGCAGGCGATGCGGTGGCGGTCCGCGGCGAAGAAGAGCGCGTCGCCCGTGACGGCGCCCGTGGCCTTCTGCAGCTCGTCCAGGAATCCTTCGCGGAAAAACTTGAGGAGCGGGGAGCTGGGGCCGTCTTGCTTGAACAGGACGTACGCCAGGCCCTTCGCTTTTTGCTCTTTCACGAGCTCCGTCCATGCGTCGATCTCGCCGCGGGAGAGCTCGGCTCCGCCCGGCACGCGCAGGGCGCGCACGACGCCGTCTTTCAGCTCCAGCGCCTTCTCGAACACCGCGAATCCGCAGCCTTTGGCGATGCCGGATACGTCGACGATCGGCAGGTCATAGCGAAGATCCGGCTTGTCGGAACCGTAGGTATCCATGACGTGATTCCACGTGAAGCGCTCGACCTTGCCCCATTTGAGCTTCTTCGGGCTGCACTCGGCGAGGATGCGTTCGATGCTGCCTTGGATGATGTCCTGTACGTCTTTTTCTTCCGGGAAGCTCATTTCGAAGTCGAGTTGGAGGAACTCCGGTTGGCGGTCGCCGCGGAGGTCTTCGTCGCGGAAGCAGCGCGCGATCTGGAAGTAGCGGTCGAGGCCGCCGACCATCGAGAGCTGCTTGAGTTGCTGCGGCGACTGGGGGAGCACGAAGAACGTGCCAGGGTACACGCGGGACGGCACGACGTATTCGCGCGCGCCTTCGGGCGTGCCCTTGATGAGGCACGGCGTGTCGATTTCGATACAGCCTTGTTCCGTGAAGTACTGGCGGATGATTTGGAATATTTTGCTGCGCAGCAGGATGTTCTTCTGCATGCGCTCGCGGCGCAGGTCGAGGTAGCGATACTGGAGGCGCAGCTCTTCGTTCGGTTCCTTGTCGCCGTCGATTTCGAACGGCGTGGTTTTCGCTTCGTTGAGGACGACGAGTTCCGTCGTCACGAGTTCGACGGCGCCCGTCGCTTGGTCGCTGCGTTCGGCCCCGGCGATGCGCTTCTTTACCGTGCCCGTCACTTTTAGCACCCATTCCGAACGCACCTTCTCCGCCTGGGCGAAGATATCTTTGTCCTCCGGCTGGATGACGACCTGCGTGAAGCCGTAACGGTCGCGCACGTCGAGGAAGATGAGGCCTCCGTGGTCACGGCGGCGGTTGACCCATCCGCAGAGGGTGACGGTCTGGCCGACGTGGGTGTCACGGAGTTCTCCGCAGGTGTGGGTGCGCAGCATAGCCAGGGGACTATAGGGCTTCGGGGCCTATTTCTGCCAGTGCATCCTATAATTGACACTTACTAAAATAGTAATAATATATTAATCAGTTTTTTCAAAGTTCTTTCAAAGGAGAGAGGAAATGTCTGAATTTGAACCGTTGGATTGGGATACGGCCATCATTTTCATCAACGCGTTGAGGCGCTATGGCATGGATGGTGAGGATTTTAAAATGGCAATTCGGGATGCGCAGGATTTCATGCCTAAAATCGTTCGCCTGTTTAAACTCCGACGCGAGGGGGAGGCCGTGAATGAGCTGAAGCTTTCGCCACGGGCACTCAAGGGGTTGATTCGTAGGAATATATACACTATTCCCCAGCTCGTGGAGACCACGGCAGAAGAGTTACTTGAAGTTCGGAATTTCGGTCAAGCTTCATTGGCCGAAGTGCGAGAAGCGCTCGCACGCCGCAAACTTGGTTTGCGCGGTGAACAAGGTTCAACACAGTAAACCATGGCCAGCCCCGTGGCTGGCCGCGGATCGCGTGATCGATCCGAATTGACTGCCGGTATCGGCAGTCTTTTTTTTACTTCTTCCCCGCCTTCTTCGTCGCCCACAGCTTCGTGATCTCCTCTTTGAACTCCTCCACGTCCGTGAATTCGCGGTGGATGCTGGCGTACCGGATGTACGCTACTTGGTCGAGCTTCTTCAGTTCTTTCATGAGGTCTTCGCCGAGCGAGCTGCTCGGTACTTCGGGGCCGGTTGAGACCCACTTTTCTTCGAGCTTCGCGAGCATCTTCTCCACCTGGTCCTGGGTCACCGGGCGCTTGGTGCACGCCAGCCAC
>DALYDP010000004.1:7680-31195 GCA_031973095.1 Candidatus Peribacteraceae bacterium
GAGCATCTTCTCCACCTGGTCCTGGGTCACCGGGCGCTTGGTGCACGCCAGCCACACGCCGCGCTCGATCTTGGAGCGGTCATAGGGTTCGCGCGTGCCGTCGCGCTTGATGACGATGAGCGATGTTTCCTGGCGCTCGAACGTCGTGAATCGGTGCTCACACTTGGGGCACTCGCGGCGCCTGCGCACGGCTTTGCCTTCCTCGCTCACGCGGGAATCGATCACGCCGGTGTCGTCGCTTTTACAGACGGGGCACTGCATCGGGTCCAGTGTATCACGCTCCCGGTCATGCGCCGCCGTATCGAGCGAGCACGTCGTCGATCCGTTGCTGCAGGAGCGGCGACATCGCCACCGTCACCGGCAACGCGACCGTCTGTTCGCCGATTTTCAACTGAACTTTTTCGTGTCCCGGGTACAGGAGGAGCACGTCCTTGAGGTCGAGGAGCAATTGCTTGGGGGCGCGCGCCGGCAAGACCACCGTGTGGAGGGAGATGGAGGGGGCGTCCGCGGAGGGTTCGATCGACACCGCTGATGCGTCCGCGGATCCGTTTTCGGACACGACGGTTTCCTCGATCGGCGCGTCGGTCGCGACCTTCGCTTTTTTCCCGGCTTCCACATTCCCTTCGTCATCCACGAGGTCCACCTGTTCGTCCTCTTCCTTGCGCACGCGCTTGAGGCCGTTTTTCGCTTCGTCTTCGTCGAAGAGTCCTTCGTCCTTCGCGCGCTGGATCATCATGGAGAGCGACGACCGCTTCACGGCGTCGACCCTCATTTGCAGGGCGCCGGCCCGCTGGTCGATCACGCCGCCCACGATGAGCACCGTGTCGGGCTGTTCGAGCACGGCCGCGGCGTCGGCGTAGGTTTTGGGGAAGAGCGTGATTTCCATCTTTCCCGTCGGGTCTTCGAGCATGACGATGGCCATGGTGTCGCCTTTCTTCGTACGCAGTTTTTTCACGCTTTCCACGATGCCCGCGAGCGTGGCTTTCTTGCCCACGTTCTTGCTCGTGAGGTCCGCGATCATCTGCGCTTTCCGCGAGATGTATTTCTTCAGGCCCGCCAGCGGGTGGCTGGAAACGTAGAGTCCGAGGGTTTCTTTTTCCCATTCCAGCTTCTGCTGCGGCGTGGCGGGGGGAGTGGGGCGGAACTCGATCGACGCGCGTTCCACTGCGCTGTCGAGGCCGTCGAGCAGCGATGCCTGGCCGCCCGTGGCGCCCTCCGCGCCCTTGGCGTAGGCGACCACCGCGTCGTACTGCTCCACGATGGTCCGGCGCTCCGCAAACGAGTCGAGCGCGCCCGCCTTCGCGAGCGATTCGAGGAGTTTCTTGTTCAAGATCTTCGGCGGCAGGCGGCCCGCGAAGTCTTCGATGGTGTCGAAGCGCCCCCTGCTTTTGCGCTCCGCGATCAGTTCGTTGACCGAGCCTTCGCCCACGCCTTTCACGGCGGCCAACCCGAAGCGGATGGACCATTGGCCGGTTTTTTCCTTGGGCGGGATCACGGTGAACGCGCTGAACGATTCATTCACGTCCGGCGGCAGCACCTCGATGCCCATCATGCGGGCTTCTTCGATCTCGATGGTCACGCGTTCGGTATCGTCGGCGTCGCTCGTGAGGAGTGCGGCCATGAATTCCGCGGTGTAGTTGGCCTTGAGGTACGCGGTTTCGTAGGCGATGCGCGCGTAGGCGGCGCCGTGGGATTTGTTGAAGCCGTAGCCCGCGAACGGGGTGATGACGTCGTCGAAGATGCTCTCGGCAAGCTTCTTGTCGTAGCCTTTGCCGGTGGCGCCGTTGATGAATTTCTCGCGCTGCGCGTCGAGTTCCTTTTTGATCTTTTTGCCGATGGCGCGGCGCAGCAAGTCGGCCTCGCCGAGGGAGAAGCCGGCGAATACCTGCGCGATCTGGAGGATCTGCTCCTGGTAGATGCCGATGCCGAACGTGGGCTCGAGCACGGGGCGCAGGTCGTCGTGCACGTACTTCACCTCTTCCTGGCCGTGTTTGCGCTTGATGTAGCTCGGGATGTAGTCCATCGGACCCGGGCGGTACAAGGACACCATGGCCGTGATGTCGTCGAACGACGACGGCTTCAGCTGTTTCAGGTATCTGCGCATGCCGCCGGATTCCAACTGGAAGACGCCCGTCGTGTCGCCGCGCTGCAGGAGCGCGTACGTGGCCTTGTCGCCCATGGGGATCTTCGCGATGTCGATCGTTTCGCCGCGCGTGTTTTCGATGATCGAGAGCGCCGTCTGGATGACGGTGAGGTTCATGAGGCCGAGGAAGTCCATTTTCAGGAGCCCCAGCGATTCGAGCGGCTTGGCGGAGTACTGCGTGATGATCGTGTTGTCGTCCTTCGGGGCCTTCTGGAGGGCCGTCCACTGCGTGGTCGGGGCGGGGGCGATGATGACGCCGCACGCGTGCACCGAGACGTGGCGGGCTTTGCCCTCGAGCTTCAGCGCGGCGTCGATGACGCGTCGATAGAGTTCGTTGCCCTCGTAGGCTGCTTTCATTTCCGCCGTCTCCAGGGCCTCTTTCAGCTTGGTGCCCGGCTTGTCGGGGATCATCTTGGCAAGGTTGTTCATCTCGAGGAACGAGATGCCGTAGGCGCGTCCGACGTCCTTCACCGCGGCGCGCGCGGCGAGGGTTCCGAACGTGCAGATTTGTGCCACGCGGTCGGCGCCGTATTTGTGGCGCACGTATTCGAGCACTTCATCGCGGCGGTTGTCCGCGAAGTCGAGGTCGATATCCGGCATCTGCACGCGCTCCGGGTTGAGGAAGCGCTCGAAGAGCAAGCCGTGCTCCATGGGGTCGATGCCCGTGATGCCGAGCACGTACGCCACCATGGCGCCTGCCGCCGAACCGCGGCCGGGGCCCACCGTGATGCCGCGCCTGCGCGCTTCGGCCATGAAGTCCTGCACGATGAGGAAGTATCCCGCGAAGCCGACCTGGATGATGATGCCGAGTTCGTATTCCAGGCGTTCCCTGTGGCCGGCCGGGGGATCGGGATACACGCGCTTGAACCCTTCGTCGGCGAGGTGGCGGAGGTAACTTTCTTCGGTGAAGCCCTCCGGGATCGGGAACACGGGGATGCGGTTTTTGCCGAATTCGAATTTCACGTCGCAGCGGTCCGCGATGACGCGCGTGTTCTCGAGCGCTTCGGGTACGTGTGCGAAGGCCTTTTCCAGTTCCTCGAACGGGCGCATCGAGAAGTCGCTATCACGCATGGAGAAGCGCCCCGGGTCGGCGATGTTCGCGCCTTTCTGAATGCAGAGCAAAATGTCGTGCGCCTCGGCGTCGTCTTGGCGGCAGTAGTGGCTGTTGCACGTGGCGACCACCGGAACGCCCCACTCCTTTCCGTAGCGGATGAGTTGTTGGTTCACTTCCGCCTGGCCCGAAACGCCCGGCAGGTCCATGAGTTCGAAGTAGACGTTCTCTTTCCCGAACCACTTCCAGTATTGCTCGGTGAGTTGCTTGATGCGCTCGCCGTCTTCGAGCAGTGCCGCCTGGCCGATCGCTCCCGTGATCGGACCCGTGAGGCAGATGAGTCCCTTGCCGTATTTCGTGAGCAGTTCGTCGTCGACGCGCGGTTTGTAGTACATGCCTTCCATGGCGCTGAGCGTCGCGAGCTGCAGGAGGTTTTGGTATCCGTCGTTGTTCTCCGCGAGGAGCGTTAACGGGAAGCTCTTGGTGTCGGTGCCGCTCTCGCGGTCGTTACGGGTGCGCGCTGCGACGTAGGCATCGAGGCCGAGGATCGGCTTGAGGCCGTGCTTGTTCGCGTATTGGTAAAATTCCACGAGGCCGTACATGTAGCCTTTGTCCGAGAGGCCCACGGCCGTTTGGCCGAGTTCTTTCGCGCGCAACACGACTTCTTCCGGGCTCGGAAGCGCTTCCAGCAGCGAATACGTGCTGTGATTGTGGAGATGTACGAAGTCTTCGGCTTTCATGATTCGCAGGGGCAGGTGCCCGGTGTCGTTTGCGTCGGCGAACTATGCCGCGGCATCACGGCGTAGCCCACCGCGGTGGGCGTAGCCGGATGGACGAAATCCTCGGGTTTCACGCCCGTAGTATACCTGCCTGCCGGCAGGCAGGCCCGGCTTTCCTCTTATTGTCAGGGCAGTATATCGTCGCAGCTGTCGGGTAGATCTAGCGGCTGGCCGTCCGCGTCATCGACGTGGATGCATGCCGCGAGGGCACATTTCTTCCAACGGGGGTCATCCTCGGTGTCTTTCAGGAACTGTCCGTCGGTGTACGGGAAGCATGCGTCTTCCAGGCCGATGCGGATGATTTGTTCGAGCGATTGTTGGCACGGGCGGAACGCGCACGTGCGGCGTAGGAAATATGCCAGTTCGATGACGAACGAGCGGACACCCTGCCTTTGACTGGCGAGGCGCGACAGTTCGCCGATCGAGACACGCATGTCACTGAGGGCGTCGGCGATTTCGAGCTGGCTATCGGTCGCTTCCGCGAACACGGCGCCTTCGCGTCGACCTTGGAGGCCGCCGATGCTTTGGAAGTAGATGCGGGTGACCGCGCGCCCCGCGCCGAGCAGCGCCGAGTCCCGTTCGCGTTCCTCCATCGCGTCCGCATCCGTTTGCGGAAGGTCGGACGTACGGATCCAGTCGTTGGGGTAGGTCCGGGAGAGCCCGTCGTTTATGCGCTTTTGCACGAAGTCCGTCAGCAGCGTCAGGTGGTCGGTCGGGTACGAGAACGGGCCGCGGATCGACCGCTTGGGGAGCGTCGGCCGCGACGTGTTTTTTACGCAGTAGCCTTTGTTTTTCGATGCGCAGAATTCGTCGGATCCGCACGCGAGCCCGTCGTCATCGCTGCAGAAACCTATTTCTTCCGCGCAACCGAACACGGTTTGGTGCTCAGGTTTTTGGAATGACTCGCCGCCGGTACCGTCGCCCGTCGCTTCGTTGAGCAGGGGGATGATGCCGCGGAACGAGTCGATCCCGTCCTCGATCCTTTGGAGGCCCTGCATTTCCGCTTCGGCGAAGGGCAATGCGCCGTCTCCCGCGGCGGAGACGATCGATTGCAGCACCGACACGTCGCAGCCGTACCCGGTCATGCGCGCGGGCGTGTAGTCGGAGTGGAACGGGCAGAGGGGTTGCTCGAGGGGTTCGGGGGTCTCGCGATCGAAGAGCCGTTTTTCTTCCCAGCTGGTGTCCGCGTAGCTGCCGTCCACGGCGCCCGTCGAGAGGGCTGCCAGGCGCTCCTGCAGGAACGCCATGAGCGATTGCAGCTGCATGATTGCGTAGAACGATCCGCGTTCGAGTTGTTCGTCGAGCGCCCGGCGCGTTTCGTCCATTTTGCATTCGATGAGGATCTCGTCGAAGCGCAGGCACGCCGTCGTGGACGCAAGGTCTTCCACGCGCCCGGTCAGGCGTTGGCGCGAGTCGATGACCCTCGCCATCGTGCCGCCGATGGAGCGTGCCCATGCCGGCAGATAGAACGGGAAGAAGTCTTCGTTCTCCAGGGCTTCGCGCGAGTAAGTCAAACCTTCGTCCGCCCGGTCGAGTACTTTTTGCACGTAGTGGCTCGAGATGGGTCGCGTGCCGGACGCGATGCTCTCGCAATCGAGCGCCCACGCCGCGGTCGGGAGCAGGAGGAGCGGAAGGCCGGCGAGCAGCGAGCGCAGGCGCGTCATTGCGGCAGGGAGATGGGGCACATGTTCGCCGGGAAATGCACGGTGAGCATTTCCTTCAGGAGCGTGTTCGCCAGTGCCACGACTTCGGAGAGGGTGCGCGTGCCGATGCGGAGGTATTGGCCTTGCATGTCCGTGCCGATACGCGACCCGAGCGACGCGGCGATCTGGCGCACGAGGAGCGTGGCGTCGCGTTGTTCGTCCGCGCTGGCCACGAGGCTTTCCACCGTTTGCGTGCCTGTGCCAAGGGGGACGGCCAACCGGCGTGAGGTTGAGAACGCGCAGAGGTGCGGCGGGGTGGACGCGGGCATGCCTTGCAGCTGGCAGAGCGCGTCTTCGAGGATGCGCATGACCATCTGCGGGCGGTACGACGGCAGCGGCGGGGTGGTCGCCGGCACGGAACGCAGCATGGTGGCGAGCGCCGTGCCCATTTCGGGGTCGTCGTGGGGGAAGGCACCGTCTCCCACCGTGGCGGGGGAGCGACCGCCCGTGAGTCGATGCAGTTCGAGGGACTCCTCCACACACTGGCCGATGAAGCACGCGTTGTTGCCGATGGTGTTTTTGTACGACGTTTCGGTACCCGGCTTGCAGATGGGGATGTGCCGTTCGATCATTCGAACGCGGGCTTTTACCCGCGCATCCATGGTATCGGGGTTGGTTGCCGCTTCGAACGTGTCGGGCAGGTTTTTCGGATTGCCGCCATTTTCCATGGCTTCGTAGAGTTTTTCGGCATCATTCGCCGTGTATGTCCTCGAGGCGGGGCACCAAACGTTTCGTTTCATAATGTTCGAGCACGAAGACATGCGTGCGATTTCCATGCATGTTTGCACGGTAATTTCGATGCCATTGATTTCGAGAGGTGCTCCGTCTTGCGAACGTAAAACGCCGTCCGCAATCATTCGTCCGCAACTGATTTCGTGCGCTTCGCCTTCGAGGCGACAGCATAATTCTTCCGCATCCGCAGCATCCATCTTCGCGTAAAAGTTTCCTGTTTCGTCCATATCGCACGATTGCTGGGCATGGACCAACTCGTGTTCTATCGTATACGTAAGCGGTGCGCCGGGTGCGTTTTCGTTGATGCATAGGCCGATGCGGCCATCGGGCTCCTTGAAATCCGCTTCGCCCGACATACCGTGGCAGTCTCCTTGATAAAAAACCACCGAGCATCGTTGTTCTTGCTCACCGTTCTTCCATTCGATTTCCCGGCATACGTCGGCACCCGCCACGGTGAGCGTCGGCTTCTCCTCCAGCGTGCACGACACGAGCGTGATGACGTTTTCTTCGTCGTTTGTTTCCTCGCCTTCGGGGCACAGTTCCTCGCTCTCCACCGTGAGCGGGCGGCAGAGGTAGCCGCGTTGCCCGAGCGCCATGGAGCAGAGTCCGCGGCCGTCGACGGGCGTCTTTGCGCCGGCGGGGGCGGGACTGCCGTCGTCATTGGACGATCGCGGCGTGGCGGGTTCGGGCGGGTAGCGGCCGCCGAGGATCGGCTCGTCGAGGTGGTCTTCTTCGATGCTGAGCAGCGACGGCATGAAGGGTTCGATCGGATATTTCCACACGATGCCGACGTCGCCCAGATCGTCGCGTTCGCCGACGCCGGGTTCGTAGGTCCCGCCGCCGACGCGCGCCCACAGCAGCATGCCCGGGGGCATTTTCGCTTGAATGTCGTCCGGGAACAGGAAGTACGCGACTTCGTTCTCGCTGAGCGGCGGATCGAAGTTGTTCCGGTTTTTCGGCAGCTTGTCCCAGATCTCTTTCAGGATCGTTTCCCATCCCATCGCGCCGTTGTCATCGTCCTTCCAGTCCCTGAACATGTATTGACGCTCGCTGCCGTCGCCGCTCCGGGCGTCTTTTTCCGGCGGGGGGAAGCGCGGATTGCGCTCGCCGAGTATCAGTCGCACGCCGTATTGGTAGCGCCACACGATGCCGTTGACCGCGTCGGGCAGGCCCATGTCCGCGATGCCGCGCTCCTCCATCTGGTCGAATACCTGCTCGATGGAACTTTTTTCGTCGTCCGTTAGCGCGCGTGTGCGGATGAGTATCGAACCCGTCACGCTCCGTTGAATGCTGCCCGTGCCCGCGCGCCAGATGTTGATGATGCCTGAGAGATCTGTGGCCAGGTGGAACGGCCTTCCCGGTACTTCGGACATGGGCAGTTCCTGCGCCGCCGCCACGCGCTGCAGGTTGCGGCCGAACGTCCGCAGCGCTTGTTCTTCCGTTGCCAGCACGCTGATGTTCTCGAGAGCGCGCGTGCACTCGGCGGTCGTGCCGATATCCGAATTTTCCTCCGCGCACGCTTTCCACGGTTCTTGCCGGATGGCGGCTTTCATTTCGTCGGCGGAAAGGTCCCAGCGCGATCGGTACACGCCTTGCAGGAATTGGATGACCGGCTCGTCGGCGACGATGCCGGCGAATTCTTTCTGCACGTGCGTGCGGAACGTGTCGTAGAGGTCCACATCCGCACTTTGGGCGAGCGCGAGCGGCGGCGTGAGAAGCGCCAGGAGCAGGCCGATGCGGAACGTCCGTGCGGTCATTCTGCGTCGTGGAGGTCGCGGAGGGAGCCGCGCGCGTCCCAAATCTTAGGCAAGCAGGCGGCCGCTTCGGCCATGAGGCCGGTGGCGTTGCGCAGGTCGAGCGACGCGCGCTTGAGGCATTCGAGTTCGGCGGAGAGCGGGCGCAGGCGGTCGATGCCCCCGAGGAACGCGATGGTGCGTTCGAGCGCGGGCCGCGCGGTGAGGATTTCTTCCGCGATCAATTTCTTCTGCCGCTCCTGTTCCGTCGTCAGCGCCATGCGGTCCACCGTTTCGGTCACCGTGCCGTTTTCGTCCGTGGTTTTCTCCGAAATTTCATCCATCGCGAATACGGTCACGAAGCGTTCTCGTTCATGCAGCGCGCATTCGTACACGCGCAGGTGCTCGAGCAACACGGGGCCGATGTCGGCTTCGGAGAGTTCGCCCGCGCGCGACGGTCCCCACTCCGGCAGTTTCGCGGCCAGCGCGGCCAGCGCGGCGGACGGCTTTAGGAGTTCACGGTAATCGTTCGCCGTGCACTGCAGCGGAAGGTTCGTGATCTCCGCCAGTTCGGCGAGGTGGGCGTTCACCACACCGGAGACGGTCGAATGGTACGCATCCCGTGCGGCTTCCAGGCGTTGCCCCGCGAACATCGTGCCGCGGCCCGAGCACTCGGGCAGGTTCAGCAGGTCGTCTCCCACGTCCGATTCGGATACGCCGCAGCCGGAGAGCAGTGCTCCCAATGCGAGGATGCCGGCGACGAATCGGCGGTTATTCATTGCACTCCGCTTGGAAGCACGGGATGCCGTCGAGACCCCCCAGCATGCGTACGGTTTGCCACAGGGGTTCGATGAGCGGGAACCGGAATTGCGTGAGGAATTCCTGGAACATACCCGCGAATTGCGCGAGCGACCGGTACGACGCGTCGTACGACACGGTGAGCGTGAGGAGCTCCATTTCGCGTTGCACCAGCGTGCGCCGCGCTTCGCGGCACGACGTGGGGAACGTGTTGAAGACCGTGGAGTCGATGTTCCGGCACCCTTCCATGACGGGGAACGTCATCGGCAGGCATCCGTCGAGTTCGATCGTCACGGTGTCGCCCGATTCCTTGCCCTGCGATTCGGCCGCCAGTTCGCATACCGCGCGCAGGCGGCACTGGAGCGCGCGTACCGTTTGCACGATCGGGTGCACCAGGTCGCTGCTCGGCGTTTTACGGATTTCAAAGATGCCGCGGCGCGGGAGCTTCACGCAGGATGCCTCGACGTCGTCTTCGTTGTTTTCGCAGAGGGGATCGGTTTCGACCTGGTCGTCCATGTCGCCGTCGGTCCACGTTTCGCCGTCGAATTCGTCGGAGGGCGAAGTCCATTGGTTTTCCGCGGTTTTCACCCAGGGATCCCCGTCACGGTCGTAGTACACCGCGGTGAGCGGCGCATGTTCCGCCGAGGGTTGGCCGAAGGTCACGGCGCGGGAGAGGCGGTGTTCGCGGCCGAACGCGTCGTAGAGATTCTCGATGCATGCGCCCATGACCGGGCCTTCCACGCCCGCTTGCGCGAACGCGCCGGACGGAACGATCGCCGAGGCGAGGAGGGAGATGCCGACGAGGAGCGGGCGGACCGTCATGGCAGGAGGCGGATGGCGGGGAACGAGCGCATGGGCGACGGATCGTCGTCGTACGGCTGGAGCAGTCGCGGATCCACGTCGCCGATCGGCGGCGGCTGCGTGAGGCGCAGGACGGTCGTCTTCAGTTCGTCGATCGGGGCGTCGTTCGCGCGCGAGCCCTTCACTTCCCAGCGGAACCCGGGGTCCGTGCGTTCGGCGTTCAGGATATGGCAGGCGTCATCTTCCGGAAGGCAATTCGTGGGTTCCGTGCGGGGCGTGCCCACCGATAGGAAGTCGTCGTAGAGCTGTACCAGCGGCCGTGAGCCGATGCGCTGCGCGCGCTCGAGCAGATCCATCTCCACGTGCTCGCACGGCATTTGGTCGAAGTCGAAGCATTTCATGTTCGTCTTCATTTCGATTTGCCGATCGAATTGTTCTTCGCCCGGTTTGAGCGGACCGATGCTCTTCCAGAATTTTTCGTAGCGTTCGTTCAGTTTTCGCGCCACGTCGCCGATGCGGCCCAGCGCTTCTCCGGCCCTTCCGATCACGTCGCCCGAGAGCGGAGGCGGAGGGTTCATCAACGCGGGATCTTGCAGCTGGTCGCGCACGTCGGGCATCGAACCGATGGCGTCCTGGATCGCTTGGTGGATCCCTTCGATCGACGGCAATTCCGGCATGTCCTCGACCGCCGGCGGCGAGGGGACGTCGATGCGGATTTGGATGGGTTTCAGGATGGGCAACGTGAGCGTGCCCGACATGGCGGTGACCGCGGAGAAGTCGATGGTCACGTCTTCGGGGCGTTCCACGAGCGGCAGCAGCGGCAGCCCCAGTTCGTTGTTGAACACGTCACCTTCGTCGTTTTGTCCGTCGCGCGACGGCAGCCAGTCGTCGAGCAATGAGTAGATGGGCGACGTGAACCGTTGGTTCATGCACCAGGGCAGGTTCGATTTTTCGTGCAGCAGCGCCACGCGTTGTTGTGCTTCGCGCCAGAGAGGGACGAGTTCTTGTTCCACGCGCTCGCGGCCTTTCACGATGTCTTTCAGTTGCTGTTCGTGGTCCTTGAACCACGTCGCGATCGGTTCGAGCAGCGAGCGCTGCAGCTCCAGTGCCGCGCCGGCAGTGTGCGCCAGTTCCGCGCGCAACGCCCGGTAGTCGTCGATGCGGTTCGCGTATTCTTCCAGGCGTTCGATCAATTGTTTCACGTCTTCCGGCGCGTCGTCGCAATTTTTCGCGTTATTTTCTTCCTTGTACCACGCGCACCAATCTGCCGCGCGCGCGCGGAATTCGGCGGGGGAGCCCATGGGCACCACGATCGGGATCGGTTCTTCTTCCACGTGCAGCAACACCGAGCGCTCGAGGTACGCCAACGCCGTGCCGAGCGTGTCTTCGTCGGCTTCCACCTGCAGTTCGATCCGGTCGCTCCGGTCCGCGCGGCGGATCGAATCCTCCGCGCCGTTGGTCGAGGTCAGGAACGGATCGTTCGGATCGAGCCCGATGAACCATGCGCTCGGGAGCACGATGCGCAGCACCGGCGGGCGCATCAGCGCGGCCATGCGCGTTTCCTGCTCCTGCCACCAGCGCACGTAGGCGCGCGGGTTGCCCGTGTCGTCGAACGCGCGCATGAGGTTGCTCTCGGCGAATAGGTCGTCGGGGTTGATTTGCGGCGTCGCGATCTGTGCACCGTTATCCAATTCGTCGTACGCCAGGAATACGTTTCCCAGGTCGCCGTCGTAGTCTTTCTTGAAGAGTGTTTCGTTCACGAGCGAAAACGCCGTGCCGAGTTTCTTGTACCAAATGTCCGTCTCCGCATCGAACGCGCCGGGGATGTCGTCCGGTCCGCCGGGGCGTTGGTTCGCTTCGTCCGTCGGATCGCGGTCCCGCACGTTGCTTTCTGTGTATTCGCCTTTGCCCAATTGCGTTTCGCGCATGTTTTCCACGTCGATGTTGATGACGCACCGCCTGTCCTCGGCCGCGGTTTTTTCTTTCTTCGGGTCGAACTCGTTGTAGAAGCCGAAGCATGTCGCTTCGAAATCCCTGCTTGAGTCGTCGCGCTGCACGTGGTCCCATAGGCCGTCGCGGCTGAACCCCGCTTCCGGATACAGTCGGTAGTACGATTGGTATTCGAGTTTGCCGTCGTCCGCATCCCGCACCCGCCAGCACGCGTCGGGGTTTTCTTCGTTGGGGCAGCGGCAGCCTTCGCCTTCGCAGTAGCGTGCGTTCGACCATTCCTCGAGGTCGTCATGCGGTACGTCGCACGTGAGCCCGTGCTCGTCCCAGTCGACCTCCGCGTCCGTGCAGACGTATTTTTCGCCTTCCTCGTTACAGCCGTTGATGCGTTCCCAGTGCCACACGTCGTTGCCCTCGTCGTCGACGCCGTCGAAGATGCGGATGTCTTTTTCCTCGGGTTGCAGGCAATCGTGGTACACGAAATCGTTGAGGTAGCCGCAGAAATCCCTGCATGAATCGTCCTCTTCCATCTCCCATCCGTCTTTGTCGTACTCGAACGTTTCCCACGGGTTCAACGGCACGGGCGGCCAATTGCCGACCTTGATGCGCCATTGGCATGGCGGATCTTCGAAGTACGGGTACGCGAATTCCTGCCACTGCCGTTCGTATTCCGCCACCGGTCCGTCCATCGTGTCGCGGTCGCCGATGTACACCCATACCTCTTTCCAGTCGCTGCTCTTTCCTTGTTCGCAGGCGGTGGAAAGTCCGCGCGTGCTGTCGGGGAAATCGTAGTCGTCGTCCGGGTCGTCGTTGCCGTTGCCGTCGAGCCGCGTGCCCATGCCCGAGCGGATGTCTCCCGCCCAATCGTGGTAGCGGCCGGGCAAACCCCATACGTTCGCGATGTACGCGCTTACGCCGATGTTTTTATCCCAGCCGCCGCATTGCGCGCCTTCGAGGTACGCGGGGATCGACGTTTTTTCGTCGTCGCCGCGCATGGTTTCGTCCACTTCTTTGATCGATTCGGGGTTCACGTTCGGAATCGTGAAAACGGGTCGTGCTGACGCGGCGTCGGTCACCACGAAGAGCAGTGTCGTAAGCCCCACGCGCGCGATCAGTCGCATGGGGTCGATTGTAGCGCAGCGGGATGCCGTTTCTTTGTGCAAACATGCGGTTTTTACAACAGACGAAACGTTTGTCCAACCAATCCGTGCGACATCGCGACGCGCTGCGCATCCGCGCGCCTTGTCGCATGTCCGTCGACCGGGGTACGCTCGTTCCCCGCGCCGGACTTCCCGGTACTTCTTCCAACCTTCCCGCATGTACTCCCTCAATCGCGTGACGCTCATCGGCTACCAGACGCAGCCCGTCCAGGTGCGCCAGACCCCCACCGGCACGAGCGTGACGGACTTAAACCTCGTGGTCCCCATGTCGATCAAGACGGAAGCGGGCGAGACGATCCAGAGCAAGAGCTTCCACACGATCACGCTGTGGGGCCCGGTGGCGGAAGTCGCGGGCCAGTTCATCCGCCCGGGATCGCAATTGTTCATTGGCGGACGCCTGCAGACCGATAGCTGGGAAGACGAGAAAACGGGTGAGAAACGGTCGAAAACGAAGGTCGTGGGTAACGAAATGATCCTCCTCGATCCCAAGGCCGGCCAGACGCCCGCGCCCACGAACGAGTCCGTCGCCGGCGGCGTGAACCGCGCCGAAGTAGTGGGTAACGTGACCAAAGATCCGGAGATGCGCACGACCACGAGCGGCCAGAAAGTGCTCACGATCGGTATCGCCACGAACGACCGTTGGAAAGACAAGGCCACGGGCGAGATGAAGGAGAAGTCGGAGTTCCACAACGTCGTCGTTTGGGGGGCTCTCGCGGAAGCCGTCGCCATGAACGCCAAGAAGGGCGCGCGCGTCTACGCGTCTGGCCGCGTGCAGAGCCGCAGCTGGGAAACGCCCACGGGTCAGAAGCGTACCTCTACGGAAATCGTCGCCGACCAGGTGTCGGTCCTCGGGGTGAAGAATAAGGTCGCCGAAGAATCGCAGCGCCTCGACGGCGACGCGTCGTTCCGCCAGAGCTCGCCGAGCAACGATTCGGCCTTCGCGCAGGATACGGCCGCTCCGCTCCCCGCGATCCCGAACATCGAATATAAATCTGCGGTTTCGGTGGAAGATTTGCCGTTCTGACCTCACCCCCGGCCCCTCTCCCACCTCCCGTTTTTCTCCCGGGAGAGGGGAGAGGCTTTTCTTCGCATGGTGAAATTCCCCTCTCCTGGCGGGCGTGCGGGGTTGTAGGAGAGGGGTTAGGGGTGAGGTATCTCAGAAAGCCAATGATCCATCCGTCTCGATGAACCGCATTTCGACGTCGAGCGGTTCACTGATGGTTGCCCGCACCTTTTCCACGATCGCTTTCGCATCGGCGTAGGTCGCGTCGCCTTTGTTGAGCAGGAAGTTCGCGTGCTTCTCCGCGATCTGTACGCCGCCGATTTGCGTGCCGCGCAGGCCCGCCGCATCGATGAGTTTCCACGCGGGCGTGTCGCCCACGGCCTTGAAGCAACTACCCGCGGTCTTGAGGTGCGGCTGGGTGTCGATGCGCACTTGGAGCAAGCGCTGCACTTCAGCCTGTATCGCCGTCGGTTCACCCGAAGGAACGGTCATTGTAACCTCCCAGATCACCGGCATGATGAGCCACTTGTCCATGTTTTTCGTCCAGTGTTTGAATGAACTTTCGCGGTAGCCGAAGCCGCATTCTTGCTTCGTGAACGTCTTCCATCCCCCGGCCATATACACCGTCACGTCTGTGACGTACGAGTCCATCCACGTGCCTTTCGGGCCTTGGCCCGCGTTGCCGAAAATCGCGCCGCCCACGGTGCCGGGAATTCCCGTGAGGGGGGACAGGTCGAGTCCTTGTGTAGCCAGGTCGTTCACGAGCATTGCGAGGTTTGCGCCAGCGCCGACCGTCACGCGCCTGCCCGCCGAAGACGCAGCGGAGGCGGGGTTGCCTTCGACCGTCACGCTCGCGTTGCCAATGCGCGCGACGAGCGCTTCCGTTACGCCGTCGTTGAATACGGTGTTGCTGCCGCTGCCGAGGAGAATGAGGGGAATGCGCTTCTCCGTCGCGATCCTCACGGCTTCCTCCACGTCGGCGCGCGTCTGCATGGTTGCGAAGTACCGCGCCTTACCACCGATGCGCATTGTGGTTTTTCCGCCGACGGACGCCAATTCTTGGATTTCCATTACTTCCCGAGGAATCGCGCGATGCTCTCGATCGAATCAGTCAATGTGTCGCTTTTGGGCATGCGTTGGACGTACATGAGGAGTGCCCCGAGCAGCGCGACGCCGGCGATGCAGCCGACGATGATCGCGTGTTCTTTCCAGCCCAGCGTGAAATCCGAGAGCATGAGGACGAGTTGTACGGCGCTGAAGCCAGCGATGCCCACGAGTGCTCCGAGGCCGAGCGACACGAGCACGAGGTGGCCCGTGTTCTCGCGGCTGTCCTGCGGCGCGGATGCTAGGCGCGTGAGTAAATCGCTGCTCACGACGATCGGTTGCTTGCCGTGTTCTTTGAAGAGCGTCTGCACTTTCCGCTGCAAAATGAGCGTGATGAACGACTGGAACGGTACGGCCGTCTTGCCTTCGATCACTGCTTTGCCGGATTCCGGTTTGAAGCTCACTTGCAGTTCGTCGTGTTCGTGGTCGGTCATGGAAGGGAGTGTAGCACGGTCAGCAGTAGTTGGCGTTTTTTTTACGTTCTACCTATGGCAATCTGATCAACCAGAAGTATTGTCAAAATAATAATTTAGTGTTATTAATATATTTGTTCTTTCACAGCACACCGATCCCTATGCGTCCCTCTCTTTGGAATCAGAGTTTCTGATGAGGAGCGGGGTGCTATGGGGAATCTTGATAAAGGATTGTGTGATGAATCGAAAAAATTGGATGTTGCTTGTTGGAGTCTCAGGGCTCGTCCTGGTGCTGGCGGTGATCTTGTGTTCCGCATGGGACACACCATCCGTGCACGAAGGATCTCAGGGGCAGCGCTACGTGCCGAAGGAGGAGGTGGCATCTCCGGGTGATGTCATGCCCAAAGAAGATGTGCAGGTATTGACGTCTGTGGTTGAGGCAGAGCTAAAGCGACGTATGCCTCTCTACAAGGAGTGGCTCATGGCCGCGGCGGAAGTTGCCGATCTCTCGGGTGATGAAGAGGCGAAGCAGACGTTCTACTACATGGCGACGGGTGGAATGCTCGCAGCGCCTGTTGAACAGGGCTTCGTCGTCATTAGGCCTTCGCCGGAACCCGAGGCAACAGTGGTTTTGGTGCCGTTGATCGAAGAGGATGCAAAAATTCTTCCGAATCTCGTGCACCATTCCCATGCGTTCGCGCTCTACCTTCCAGAGCATCGCAGTATCGTTCTCCGGACGAATGTACAGGCTACAAAGGTATGGAAGGGAATAGTTTTCCTCCATGAAAGCGCCCATGCGATGGCATATGGTACCAAGCCGTATGACCACCAGGACGTTAAGACGTTTTGCGAGAAGGAACGGGATGTTCACACGTTCCAAAACCGCCTCGTCGAAAAGATCGGTGGCAAGCGGTATCGTGTTGCAGTTGCAGAGGAGATTGAGTCGCAGAAGGCGGAAGCAAAGAAGCTCGGTGACGTGGTGGGACATGTTATCTATGGTCGGCAGCAAAACTACCCGATCATGGATGACATCTTTGGACCTCCTCTCTCCGAGGTCGAAGCGGATTTCCGGGCGACGCAAGTGTGGATCCATGCGGCATTCACGATCATCGATGAAACGTTTCCTGCCGAAGAACGCGAGAATAGGAAGGCACTTTTTCTGAAGGTGCTCTACGCCGAGAGAGGAATGTTTGATCCCTCGACAGGCCGATTGAGATAATTTCACACTCTTTTACTAAGGATTCTCCATGAAGTCGCTTGGCGCTAGCCAAGCGACTTCATTGTGCCCCGACTTTCATCGCCTCCCGCACTCGCGCCATCGTTTCTTGTTTCCCCAATACCGCCGCCACTTCCACCGCGCCGGGGCTGTATTCGCGGCCGGTGAGGAGGGCTCGAAGCGGCCACAGGAGTTGTCCGAGTTTCAGTCCATTGCTCTCCACGGAGGCCTTCACGTCCGCGAGGATGCGCTGGTCGGTCCAGCTGTCTTCCGGAATGAGATCGAGGATCGATTCGAGGATGCCGAGGTAGCGGGGGAGGTCCTTTGCGTCGACTTTTTGCTTCGGGTTCGCCATGAGGCCGATGTCCGGTGTCGGGCGTTCGTAGAAGAACCCGAGCATGTCGGGGGCTTCGGTGAAGAACGTGATGCGCTCGCGGATCAGGAGGGCTTTTTTGAGGAAGTTTTTGTCGCTTGCCGCAGCGGAAACTTTTCCTTCGCACGCGTTGAGCGCGCGCTTCGCGAATTCGTCTTCCGGCAGTTGGCGCATCCATTGGCCTTGGAGCCAGTCGAGCTTCTGGAGATCGAACACGGCGCCGCCTTTCTGCACGCGCTCGAGGGAGAATGATTCGACGAGTTCCTGCAGTGAGAAAATTTCCTGCGTCGTGCCGGGGTTCCAGCCGAGGAAGGCGACGAAGTTCACGAGCGCCTCCGGCAGGTATCCCTTCGACGAATATTCGTCGACCGAGACGTCGCCCTGGCGCTTGCTGAGTTTGCTGCGGTCGCTGTTGAGCAGCAGCGGCACGTGCGCGTACTGCGGCACGGGGTAGCCGAGTTTCTCGAAGAGCACGAGGTGTTTCGGCGTGGAGCTGAGCCATTCTTCGCCGCGCAGCACGAGGTCGATTTTCATCTCGTGGTCGTCCACCACGTGCGCGAGGTGGTACGTCGGGAACCCGTCGCCTTTGAGGAGCACCTGGTCGTCGACATCGCGGCTATGGAACGATACGTTGCCCCGGATGGCGTCGTCCCACGCGAGGGTTTCGCCTTCGGGCATCTTCAGACGAATCACGTAGTCCGCGCCGTTCGCGAGGAGCTTTTCCGTTTCTTCCTTGGGCAGGGTGAGCGAATTGCGCATGCGCATGCGGACAGAGGCGTCGTACTTGGGGGCGGGATTGCCGGCCGCTTGCTCGCGGGCGCGCATGGCGTCGAGGTCTTCCTTCGTATCGAACGCGTAGTAGGCATCGCCTTGGGCCAAAAGTTTGTCGGCCGCGGCTTTGTAGCGCTCAAGTCGTTCCGACTGTACGTACGGTCCGTAGTTGCCGCGCTGTGCAAGCACGCCGTTATCGAGCACCACGCCTTCGTCGGGCATGATGCCCGCCCACTTCAGGGCGTTCAGCATCTGCTCGATTGAGCCCGGCACTTCGCGTGCCTTGTCCGTGTCTTCCACGCGCACGAGGAATTTGCCCTCGGTCTGCTTGGCCAGGAGCCACGCGTACAGCGCCGTGCGGAGGCTGCCGACGTGAAGATAGCCGGTGGGGGAGGGGGCAAAACGAGTTCTCACGACGACGAATGTAGAAGGTAGAACGTGGAATGTCGATGCGGCAAAATGAATAAAAAGTGCCGGAGGGCATCCGGCACTACTTTCTGCGTTCTATTTTCTACTTTCTCGTCACTTCACTTCCATCGTATACGTCACCGGCGTGAGCGGCTTGTCGTTTTGGTCGCGCTGGACGGCGGCGATCTTATCGACCACATCCATGCCGTCGGTCACCGTGCCGAACACCGTGTGGCGGCCGTCGAGCCACGGGGTGGCGTCGGCCTGGACGATGAAGAACTGGCTGCCGTTCGTGTCCGGGCCGCGGTTGGCCATGGCGATCGCGCCGCGGACGAGCTTCATGTCGTTGATTTCATCCTCGAAGGAGGAGCCGAATACCGAGGCACCGCCCGTTCCGTCGCCGGAGGGGTCGCCCGCCTGGATCATGAAACGGGGGATGACGCGGTGGAACGTGAGGCCGTTGTAGTAGCCGGACTTGGCCAGCGTCACGAAGTTCGTGACGGTCTTAGGCGCCTTATCGGCGTCGACTTCGATCGTGATGTCGCCCATCGACGTCTTCATGACGACGGTGTGCTTACCGGAGAGGAGGATGCCGTCGAAGCCCGTGGGCACGGCACCGGTGGAGGGAGTCGTCATGGTGGGGGAGGAAGTGCAACCGATCAGGAGCGCGAGAGCGAAAAGCGGGATGAGGAATTTGTACATAGTTGCCCTAGGCTACGCACCGGCTTCTTGCCGTGCAACCGATCGCAACACTGTTTCCGCGATGAGTCGAGAGGCTTCTGGCCGTGCGGCGTAACGGCAACGGTCGCGCATCGTTTGTATCGCGACCGAATCCCGGAGCAACGAGGCGATCGTCGACGGAAGGTCGCCGATGTTTTCCTGCGTGAGTGTGATCGTCGCACCCGTTTTTGCCGCGACTTCTGCGTTCATCACCTGGTGGTCGCCTGCGAGTCCTTTGATCGGGATGAGGATCGCGGGGATGCTGCATGCCGCGAACTCGGCGATGCTGCCCGCGCCCGCGCGGCTGACGGCGAGATCCGTCGCGGCGTAGAAGTGCGGCAACACGTCGCTGCCGAATTCCGTCGTGTGGTAGCCGGGTTTGTTGTTCGCCACCGTCTTGCCCGTGCCCGTGAGGTGGATGACGTCGCAGGTTTCCAGAATTGCGTCGAGGTTTTTTGCCACGGCTTCGTTGATGGCTTTCGCGCCTTGGCTGCCGCCCATCACGAGGAGTATGGGGCGGGTGCCGGAGAATCCGGTGATGCGAAGCGCCTCTTCTTTGTTGCCATGAAGGATCCGGGAGCGGACGGGGTTGCCGGTAACGACGAAACGAGAGGATAGAGGGTAGAGGGTAGTTTCTGATTTTTCCTTCGCGCTACTCTCTACGCTCTCGCCTCTATTCTCTCGTTCAAACCCGAGACACACTTTTTGTGCGATGATCTTTATCCATCGGTTCGCTTTTCCCATCACCGCGTCCGATTCGTGGAGCACCACGGGGATGCCGCGTATGCGCGCCGCGTAACAGAGGGGCACGCTCACGGCGCTGCCTTTGCTGAATACGACGTCGGGATGTTCGGCACCGAGGATCGCGAACGAGCGCATGAACGCGCGGAGGAACGTGAAGGGGAACGCGAGGTTCCTGCGCGGGAGCGGGAGCGCGTGGGCAGAGCGGTTTTCGAATTTTAAAAACGCCGCGTCGCTCGGTTTGTCCGAGCAGACGAATGACAAGGCGATGCCGGGCTGGATTGCCTCGAGCGCTTCGGCCACGGCGACCATCGGGGCCAGATGGCCCGCGGAGGTGCCTCCCACCAAGAGAATGCGGGCATGCCTCGGCGAAGCGGAGCGAAGACGGATCATCCGAATCGCAGGACGGTTTTGCGGCGGGGGCGTCGCTCGGCGAGCGCGCCTTCGGTGGAGTGCATGGAGATGTTCAGGAGGATGCCCACGCCGGCGAGCAGCGTGACGAGTGACGAACCGCCGTAGCTGATGAACGGCAACGTGAGGCCCGTGAGCGGGAAGAGCGAGAGGTTGATGGCGATGTTCAGGGCGCTTTGGAAGCCGATCCACGTGGTGATGCCGGTGGCCACGAGGAAGCCGAAGCGGTCCGGGGCTTCGCGCGCGACCTTGAACCCTCGCACCACCAGCATGCCGTACATGGTGAGCACGATGAGCAGGCGGAAGAAGCCGAGCTCCTCGGCCATCGCGGCAAAGATCATGTCGGCCTGCACTTCCGGCAGGTAGCCGAACTTCTGGATCGATTTGCCGTAGCCGACGCCGAACGGTCCGCCGCTACCCACCGCGATGAGCGCCTGCTTGATCTGAAAACCGATGGTTTCGGAGATGCGTTCGTCGTCCGGCGAGAGGAATGCGCGGAAACGGTTACGCACGTATTCCTTGCTGAGGATGATGGGGAGGCCGACCACCGCGGCGAGCGTGCCGCCGAGCAGGAGGTGGAAGACGTTGCCGCCGGCGATGAAGAACATCGTGATGGCGATGGAGGACAGCACGAGGAACGACCCGAGGTCCGGTTGTATCGCGACCAAGAATGTGGAGAGCAGGAGCAGTACGCAGAACGGGATGAATCCTTCTTTGAAGGTGGCGATGAGTTGCTCGCGTTTCTGCAGCCACACGGCCAGGTAGAACACCAGGGTGATCTTCAAGAACTCGGACGGCTGCACGGAGAAGCCGCCGAGGAGAAGCCAGCTCTGCGCGGTGCCGTAATCGTTGCTGAGGCCCGGGATGAAGAGCGCCATGAGCATGGCGATGGTCGCCAGGAAGAGCGGGCGGGCGAGGCGCTCCCACAGGCGGTACGGGATCGACGCGGTGACGAACATGACGACGAATCCGACGAGCACGTGGAGCGCTGACCGCCACAAAAAGAGGGCGTTGCTCGAGGTCTCGCGCGTGCCTGCTTCCACCAGGCGCTCGGTGAGCTGGTAGCTTTTGAACACCGACACGCTCGCGATCATCGCCAGCCCAAACAGGGTGAGCACCACCACCACGCCGAGGAGCAACAGGTCCATCCGTTTGTACATGGGGCCTGAGTATAGCGAATGAAAGAATGTAGAATGGAGAAAGTAGAATGTAGTTTTCCTACTCAGCGCCTTACCACATTCTATATTCCACATTCTACTTTCAGCGCAGATGACCCTTCTCCTCTCTATCGGATCGTCATTCGTCTTTGGACTTGTAATTACTTGGGCGGTCCGCTCGTACCTCGACACGCCCGTTTCAATTATCGGCGATTGGTTCGTATTACGGCACGCGGAGAACCCGGGCATCGCGTTCGGCGTGCGGATCCCGTCGCCGTGGCAGGAAATCCTTATTTTCGGGGCGCTCGCGCTCGTGGCGTTCATCGCCGTCAAAAGCGTCACGCGGTTTTCGCGGTTCGCGTACGGCCTCATCATCGGCGGCGCGTTGGCGAACGTGTTCGACCGCTTCAGCGACGGCATGGTGACGGATTATTTCTCGGTCGGCACGTTCCCGATCTTCAACGTGCCGGACAGTTGCATCACGATCGGTGTAACGTTGTTACTTGTCGAAAGCATCGGAATATTTCACTTTGGTAAAGTAAAGTCCTGACGACTCTTGCGCTCGCCCGCCCCGTGAGTACCATTCCTTGCCTGAGCGGGGTTCATTGTTTCGCGTCCTTCGCCGCTTCGATCGTCATGGTGTACGTGTTCGTCCTCATCGGCTCTCTTGTCGGTCTCTGCGTGTTGCTGGGACTCCGTTTGCTGCTCAGGCAGCGTACGATCCGCCGGTTCGTCCGTAGCGTGCAGCAGCGTTTCGAGGAAGCCGAGGAGCGCGGCGCCCAGCTCGTGGAAGAGACGGTCGTGGAGAAGCCCCGCAAGAGTCCGCGCACGTCCGCCATCGAAATGCAGCAGGTGCGTACCTTGCTTCGCAACGCGGAGAAGGCCATCGCCCAGCAACAGGCGGAGGAAGCCGAGCGCATCCTCATTCAGGCGCTGACGATCCAGCCCTATGCCCATGACGTTCGCGCACAGCTTGCGAAGCTGTACCTGACCACGGGGCGCGAATCGAAGGCCGAGGCGATGTACAAGGAGCTTCTCGCGCACGTCGACGACGTGTCGTTCCACGCGAACTTGGGGCTCGCATATTACCGGCAGGAGAAATACGTCGACGCGTGCTATGCCTACCAGGAAGCGCTCAACCGTGAGCCAAAGAATGCCGAACGTTCGGCCGCGCTCGGCCGCGCGTGCATCGCCGCACATCGCTTCGAGGAAGCTGCTCCGCTCCTTGAGAAGGCCACGCTGTTCCTTTCGAAGGACACGCAGCTCCTGCACATGCTCGCGGAGTGCTACTTGCAGCTCGGCAACAAGGAGAAAGCCGAGGAGGCGTACCGTCGCATTAACCGCCTTGAACCGTATAACGAAGAAGTGAAGAACAAGATCCGTGCGGTGTCCGCCGTCGACGAAACGTCTGCCCATTCGACAAGCTCGGGACAGGCGATGGAAACGGCGCACGCGTAAAAATGAGAATGATGGAACGGTTGAACGTTGGAATGTTGTTTTTAATGTTCTACTTTCTACGTTCTACGTTCAACGTTCTAGTACTCAATTACCTCCACGCTCACATCTCCCCGCACTTCGCTTTGGCAGCTGAGGCGGTCCGGGTCTTCCGTGATGCCCATGTTCTCCTCGCGGTCGTTGCGGGGGCTGAGGTTCTGCATGCCTTCTTTCACGCGGCACATGCACGTGGTGCAGAAACCGTTGCCGCCGCACGCGTGCTCCATCGGGATGCCCGCGTCGAGTGCGATGTGGAGGAGCGACTTCCCTTCGGGGGCGTCGACTTCGGTGATGGTGCCGTTTGCTTGGATGAACCTGATTTTGGGCATGGGACGAGAGTATAGAAGAACGCATATAAAAAAACCCCCCTCGCGGCGCGATGACCGGGAGGGGGGTGTTCACGATGTGTATCGGCGTTTGTTCCTTCGGCCTGCGGGGCCGAGGACCATGCCGACGACGATAAGGGCGAAGCCTACCGCGACGCCGCAGGCGATCGCTCGCCATCCCCATGCCGGGGTGGCGAACGTGCTCAGCATGACGGCGAGGACCATCGTTGCTTTCATGCATGCCAACGATGATCCGGCGAACCGGCTGATCCACATCAGCACGTCGATCGCGAGGGCGACGTGCAACAGCGCGATCCACGGCGTGAGGAGCGGCGTGAAACAGAGAAGCGCGAATCGCCATGCGACGCGCGCGTTCGCCCGCTCCGATAGTTCGCACACGACGTTCGGAAGCATGTTGAAGAGTGGGAAATATCCCGCCAATTCCGGATGCCGCATCCTATGCGCCGGAACTTCATCGGCGACGTACGCCCAGAACCAGGTGTATGCCGCGGAACATGCCGCGAACATCCA
>DALYDP010000004.1:31295-36399 GCA_031973095.1 Candidatus Peribacteraceae bacterium
GCGATCATGGGGCCGAACGGGTCGGGCAAATCGAGCTTGGTGAACGCGCTCATGGGCCACCCGAAATACGCCGTGACGGGCGGTTCCGCGACGTATGACGGTAAGGATCTCTTGGAGATGGCGCCGCACGAGCGGGCAGCTGCAGGGCTCTTCCTCGCGTTCCAGTATCCGCGCGAAATCGCGGGCGTCACGCTCCGCAGTTTCCTGTACGCCGCGCACCAGGCACAGGCGAAGGCCAGGGGCGAGAAGGCGATGACGGTGTTGCAATTCAAAGACGCGTTACTTGAACGCATGCAGGCGCTGCACATGGACGGGGCGTTCGCGGAGCGGTCGCTCAACCAGGGATTTTCGGGTGGCGAGAAAAAGAAGGCGGAAGTGCTGCAGATGGATATCCTTCGCCCGCGGTTCGCCCTCCTCGACGAGACGGACAGCGGATTGGACGTGGATGCATTGAAGGTCGTGGCGGAAGGAGTGAGTCGGTTGCGCATGAAGAATGTAGAACGTGGAATGTTGAATGTGGCGACGAAGGAAACGACACATGCTACTTTCGTCATTCAACATTCCACGTTCTCCTGTCTTGTCGTCACCCACTACGCTCGGATCCTTCAGTACCTGAATCCCGACCGCGTGCACGTGATGGTGAACGGGACGATCGTGCAGAGCGGGGGATCGGAGCTGGCCGAGACGCTCGAAAAAGACGGGTACAAGGCGTTCGCGCCCAAGGGCAGGATCGCGTTCGACTAGTGTCAGCCTTCGGCTCCGCTCAGGCTGACAGAGAAGCTATTTTCTTGTGCGTGGTGTGGCTGTCATGGTGAGCGGAGCCGAACCATGACATGCAGTTACCTTCCGCCCTTCCAACCGTAGAGTAGAGTGTTATCCGCACCTTTCCCCCTTTTCCCATGGAAACGTCCAAGTTCACCCCCGCCCACGCGATCCTCGTCGCCGTGCTCATCGGCGGCGGTTTCTACATTTATGGTAAGCACCTCGACCGCATGCCGACCACGGTCGCGCCCGGTACGATCAGCGTCACCGGCGAAGGCACAATCGCCATTTCTCCGGATATCGCCGAGATGAGTTTCGGTGTGACGACCGGCGTGCAGTCCACGGCCAAGGCCGCCAGCGACAAGGTTGCCGCGGACATGGCGAAAATCCTCACCGCGGTGAAAGCCACGGGCGTTGAGGACAAGGACATCACGACGGAGAGCTTCTACCTGAACCCGAGCTATGACTGGACCGACGGTCGTCAACGCTTGCGCGGGTACGAAGCCACGCAAAGCCTGCGCGTGAAGGTGCGCGACCTCGCAAAGGTCGGTGACGTGCTCACCGCCGCGACCGACAACGGCGCGAACCAGGCCGGCGGCGTGAACTTCATGCTCGAGGAACCCGAGGCGAAGAAAGACGAAGCCCGCACCGAGGCCATCGCGAACGCGAAGAAGAAGGCGGAGGCGCTCGCGGCCCAGCTTGGTCAGACGCTCGGCGACGTACAGAGCTTCAGCGAGAGCGGAGGCGGCTGGTACCCGCCGGTGATGTACGCCGCGCGTGAGGAAGCCTATGGCGTGGGCGGCAGCGCGGACGCGGCGAAAGCAGTCATGCCCGCCGGCGAGCAGGATCTGACGGTGACGGTGAACATCACGTACGAATTGCGCTAAGTTGAATGAAGAAAAAGGCGATCGTCGGAACGACGGTCGCCTTTTTATGTATCATCCTATTTGCAGTTTTTGTGCGTTCTCGTAATCGGGCGTGAGAGGGTGGTTGGCGAACGTGCGTTTCCAGGGAAGAGCTGCGAGCACCGTAAGTGGGCCCAGGCGTCCGAAGATCATCGTCAAAATGATGAGCAGTTTCGATGCGGGTGAGAGGATCGCCGAGAAGCTCGTCACCGAACCGGGGAAGCCCATCGAGAGTCCGACCGTGCCGAACGCAGACACGATCTCGAAGAATATCTTTAGGAAGTTGAACGTCGGGTCCGGCGTGATGAGATACGGTGATTCGATGATGCAGATCGTCATTGTGACGGCGGCGATGAAGATCGTGGAGAAGAAATACAACCGCACGGCGTGCGAGAGCGCGAATTTGCTCACAACCTGTTTGTGCAGCAACAGGGGTTCGCCAGGTTTTTGGAACCAGTCTTTCATGTATGCGTACAACACCGCGACGGTCGGGATTTTGATACCGCCGGCCGTACCTGCGGGGTTGGCGCCGATGAACATGAGTGCGATGTACAGGAACAACGTCGCGGCCGTCATGGCGCCGATATCGACCGTGTTAAAGCCCGCGGTGCGGGTGGAGACACTCTGGAAGAACGATGCGATGAACTTGCCCCAAATGCTCAGGCCGTTGAATGCGGCGCTGTTCCATTCGATGAAGAGCGGTATGAGTGTGCCAATGGCGAGCAGGAGGATCGTGCCGTGCACCGCGATCTTCGTTTGCATGGGCGATGCAACGACGCTTTGAACTTCCTTGTCGAGAGCGGATTGTTCGTTATCGAATCGTTTTACGAACAGGCGTCGAAGGGCGGCATGCGCCGCGATGAGCACGGGGTAGCCGAGTCCGCCCGCGATGACGAGCGTCGCTATCGTCAGATTGACGATAGGGTCTTCCACGTAGTTCATGAGGTTGTTTTGCATGAGTCCGAAACCGGCGTTATTAAATGCCGAGACGCTGTGAAAGAGTCCCCACCAGAAGGGGTTCATGTTGCCAATATCGGAACTCATGCCTGATGCGCGTGAGGTAAGCAGTAACGTGCCGATTCCTTCAAAGAGGAGCGTATATAGGATGACGTGATAGAGCATGCGTCCGACGGCGGCGCGATCCGTATCAAGGATTCCGGCGAGCAACGAGTGCATAATCGCGCGTTCCGATATGCCGCGCGTGATAAGGAAGGCGAAAATCGACGTGAAGACGATGATGCCAAGTCCTCCCATCTGGATAAGGATCAATACGATAACCTGGCCCATGAACGAATAATTGGCGAAATCAGTCGACGTGAGACCGGTCACGCATAAAGCGGATACCGCCGTAAAGAGACTGTCGATGAACGTTTCCCCTGTGTAGCTGATTTCGTCGGTGAACACGTGTTTTTCTTTGAATCGTTGCAATCCGTCTATGCTCACGATCGTTACTTGTTGGACAACCGGAACGCGTGCCGTTACTTCGCGGCCGCTTTCGGCGAACCAGAGTAAGGTGCCGCCGATGAGTGACATCGCAAAGAAGGAGAGGACCGTTGCCTCCGGTGCGTTGAGGTTGAGGAGTGTAAATGGGTATCGAAGGATTCGCAGCATAGTCTTTCAGCAAATTTGCGGAGAATGGGCGGGCGAGCTTGTACCCACGGCTCCCTAAAAAAACAAGGGTCATCATTTCGACTACTAACGTAACTGTTCATTTTTCAATCAAGCGCACTTATCGAAATTTGATTTCGTTCCGCCTAAGCTTTTTTTGGAGCTTCTCTTCGAGGAGAAGCGTTATTTTTCGAACCGCCCGGCGTGATACTGTGTATTTTTCACGCGTGGGCGCATTGCTTTTCTTGCTTGGATGTGCAGAATACTTGACCTCTCTCCACCGTGGAGTTTTGGCGATGGGAGAGGGGACACGCGTCCTTTCTCACCACTGGTGATTCGATAATTGTCTCTGAAAGAGGAGGTGTTCCGTGGTTCGCATGTCTTGTGCCGCGTTGGTCGCGGCGGTCGTTTTGCTCGTTCCGGGCGTTGCCCTCGCGAGCGATGGGGGTTCCCATTGGGAGCCGCCGTTGTGGTCCGTTTCTTCGTTCGCGGCGCTCCTCGCGGGCATCGCGCTCTTCCCGCTCCTGCGCGAGCATTGGTGGGAGAACAACAAGAACAAAGCCGTGTTTGCCTCAATCGTCGCGGTGCCCGTCGTAGTCCTCGTCTTCGTGGGGCATCCCATGTCGTTGCTCCATGCCGGCGTCGAGTACGTGCAGTTCCTTAGTCTCATCGGTGCGCTCTACATCGTTGCGGGCGGCATCCATGTCACCGGCAACTTGCGTGCGACGCCATTCGTGAACACGGTCCTCCTCGGGATCGGGTATCTGCTAGCGTCGCTCCTGGGCACAACCGGGGCGTCGATGGTGTTGCTCTATCCGCTGCTCCGTACGAATAAGGAGCGGGCGTGGAAAGCGCATACCGTCGTGTTTTTCATCCTGGCGGTGTCGAACGCGGGAGGCCTCATGACCCCCCTCGGCGACCCTCCGCTCTTCCTCGGGTTCCTGCGCGGCGTGCCGTTCTTTTGGTACGCGCAGAACCTCTGGTGGGCGTGGGCGGCGTGCGGGGCATACCTCCTCGCGACATATTTCTTCGTCGACAGTTATTTTGCGGCAAAGGAGTCGGACGAGGCGTGGGTCCGCGATGACCGGAACGAAGAACCGCTCGGCGTGCTCGGGGGATTCAACGTCCTCCTGCTCGCCGGCATCGTCTGCGCGACGTGCTTCGCTCCCACACCCATCCGCGAAGCGTGTTACGCAGTCTGCGCATTGGCATCTCTCGAATACGCCATGCGCAACGCATCGGCCGCGAAGGCGCGTGAGCGCAACGAGTTTTCGTGGGGTCCGATCCAGGAAGTGGCGATCCTCTTCGCCGCGATTTTCGTGACCATGATCCCCGCGCTCGCATTGCTGCAAACGCACGGCGCGAGCCTGGGGGTCGAACATCCGTGGCAGTATTTCCTCGCCACGGGAGGATTTTCGTCCGTACTCGACAACGCTCCCACCTACCTCATTTTCCAAGAGTTGGGGATGGCGACGGTGGGCAGCGACCATCCCGCGACGTTCGCCGAGAAGGCCCCGCGCCTTCTTGCGGCCGTCGCGGTCGGCTCCGTGTTCATGGGTGCCAATACCTACATCGGCAACGCCCCGAACTTCATGGTGAAGGCCGTGGCGGAGAAGCGGGGTGTACATATGCCCAACTTCTTCATCTACGCGCTTATCGCCGTCGCGGTGTTGAGCCCCATGTACGCCATTCTCTGTTTCTTCCTCTAGTGCGAATCACCGGACCCGAAAGGATCCGCCCCTGGCCATTACCGGCCAGGGGTTTCGCATGCGTGCGGAATTTTTGCTTCCACGACCTTTCCGGAGGTTTTCCACGAGTTTTCCACATTG
>DALYDP010000005.1:0-3262 GCA_031973095.1 Candidatus Peribacteraceae bacterium
ACGATCGTGATGTTCACCGACATGGAGTGCCCTTTTTGCCGGCGCTTCCATGAATTGACGTTCCCGGCGCTCAAGAAAGACTATATCGACGTCAAGAACGTCCGGTTCGTGGTCCGCCATTTCCCGTTGTCGTTCCATGCATATGCCGCTCCCGCCGCCCGCGCGATGGTGTGTGCTCGAAAGCAGGACGATGACAAGGCACGGACGCTCTACGCGAACCTCATGACGGCGAAGGAATTGAATGGAGCAGCCATAAGGGATGCCATCGTCGCGGTTCCGGGCATCGATGCCGCGACAATTGAACAATGCGTCGCGGCAGCCGATACGCAGGCGGTCGTGGACGCTGATTTCAAAGCCGGAACCGATTCCGGTATCTCCGGCACGCCTTCCTTCCTTATTATAGGGCCGACCGGTACGACGAAGACGATCAAGGGCGCGTATCCCATTGCATCGTTCGTCGAGGCAATAGAGGCGGTGCAGGCGAAAAAATAACCGTTGTCCGGTTGTCGCTGCGTTCATGACATCTCACCCCCCTTCCCTTCGTTGGGAAAGGGGCGATAGGGGGATTGGGGTAGGAAAAGAACATGTCCTTCCATGCGGGGCGCGTGCCCGTGTCGTCCCATGCGCCAAAGAAGTGAACAGTCCTGTTGACAGCCGCTTGCGGCATCCTTACAGTCCCCGCACTCCATAGCAAGGACGCTCCCGCGCTCGCGGGACCACTTGTGTTCGAGTCCGTCGTCCCGCCCCATTCGGAGCGCGTACCAAGCGGACCAGAGGAACCTCCAAGCTCTTATGATCGGTGTTATCGCCAAAAAGGTCGGCATGTCTCGCGTCTTCCGTGAAACGGGGGAAGCTGTCGCGGTTACGTACCTCGAAGTCCAACCCAACACGGTCGTGCGCACCAAGACCAAGGACAAGGACGGCTACGATGCCGTGGTCCTCGGTGTCGGAGGCACGGACTGGAAGACCGGCAACGGCAAGGAATTGAAGCGCTATAAGGTCCAGAAGGAATGGCAGGTCGAATCGCTCGACGGGTTTGAACCCGGCAAGACGGTCACGGCTGACGTCCTTCCGGTCGATTCGATGGTGTCCGTGACGGGCATCTCGAAGGGCAAAGGCTTCCAGGGCGTGGTCAAGCGCCACGGTTTCGGAGGCGGTCCCGGCTCCCACGGCTCGCACTTCAAGCGCGAACCGGGCTCCATCGGTATGCGTACCGATCCGGGTCGCGTGTTCCGCGGTCACCCGATGGCCGGCCACATGGGTCTCGAACAGGTGACGGTGAAGAACCGCGCGGTGGTGGTTTCCGATGCCAAGAAGAACCTCGTCGGCATTTCCGGCCCGGTCCCCGGTCCGAACGGCGCGACGGTGTTCCTCACGCTTGAATCCGCTCCCGACGCCAAATAACGCATCCACCCATGACTATCGACGTCTACTCCGCCACCGGCACCAAAGGAAAGCAGCTCACGCTGCCGGAGAGCCTGTTCGGCGCCGACGTGAACTACGGTCTCATGCACCAGGCGGTTGTCCGCCAGCAGAGCGGCCGCCGTCAGAGCCCTGCCCACGTGCTCACGCGCGCGGAAGTCAGCGGTTCCACCAAGAAGCTCTTCGAACAGAAGCATACGGGTCGCGCCCGCCGTGGTGATATCCGCTCCCCGTCGCTTCGCGGCGGTGGCAAAGCGTTCGGTCCCCGCAACGTCAAAAACTACGAGAAGGACATGCCGAAGAAGATGCGCCACGCGGCGCTTCGTTCCTGTCTTAGCCTCCAGGCCGGTAAGGGGATCGTCGTCGGTCTCGAATCCTTCGGCACTGCCATCAAAACCAAGACGCTCGTGACCCTTCTCGGCAAGATGTCGATCGAGAACGTCCGCAACGTGTTGATCGTCTCCAAGGGCGTGAATAAGCCGCTCGTCCTCTCCGCCCGCAACGTGCCCGGCGTGACGGTCGTCCCGGCGTCCTACCTCAACCCCGAAGCCGTTCTCCACGCCCGCCACCTCGTGTTCCTCACGGACGCGATCGAGGAAGCGGACCAGATGTTCGGCAAGAAGCATGTCGAGGCCAACACGGGAAAGACGAAGGAGCACGGCGGTCTCAAGTCCGAAGCTCCCAAGAAGAAGGAGAAGCCAGCCGCTAAAACGTCTGCTAAGCCTGCCTCGGCGAAGCCTAAGGGCGTAGCCGGGAAGAAAGCCGCTTCCAAGAAATCCGCCTAACCTCCCATGGAACTCTCTCGCATCATCATGGGCCAGATCGTGACCGAGAAGTCGGAACGCCAGAAGGCGACCGATCGCTCCTACACGCTCCGCGTGCACCCCGACGCCACGAAAATCGATGTCACCAAAGCGCTCGAAAAGCACTTTGACGTGAAGGTCCAGAGCGTTCGCATGCACTGGCTCCGCCCCAAGGCCCGTGCTCTCGGCGGTTCCCGCGTCCTTACGAAGCGTCACCGCAGCAAGCGCGCGTTCGTCACCCTCGATGCGAAGAGCAAGGCCCTCGATATTACCGCTTTCAAAGTTTCCTGACCTCCCATGTCGATCAAGCAGCAAAAACCAACGACTCCGGGACGACGTCAGATGACGATCGCGGACTTCTCGGATCTCACGAAGAAGCGCCCTGAAAAGGGTCTCGTGAAGGGCAAGAAGCGCACGTCCGGTCGCGACAGCAAAGGTCAGGTCTCCGTCCGCCACCGCGGCGGTGGCCACAAGCGCCTCCTGCGCGACGTCGACTTCCGCCAAATCGATAAGTCCGGCATCCCCGGCCTTGTTACGGCCCTCGAGTACGATCCGGGCCGCAGCGCCCGCATCATCCTCGTCCAGTACGCGGACGGCGAGAAGCGCTACCACCTCGCTCCGCAAGGCATTGCTGTCGGCGACTCTGTCGTCTCCGGCGAGCGCACGAAGGTGAAGGTCGGCAACCGCATGCAGATTCAGCACATCCCGGTGGGTTACAAAGTGTTCAACATCGAGATGCAGGCCGGAAAAGGCGGCCAGATCGTTCGCTCGGCCGGCACGGCCGCGACGCTCGTGGGTCTCGACGGCGACTTCGCTATCATCGAATTGCCGAGCGGCGAAATGCGCAAGATTCGTAAGGAATGTTCCGCGACGATTGGTATCGTCTCCAACCCCGACCACAACTTGATTAACATCGGCAAGGCCGGCCGCATTCGCTGGATGGGTCGCCGTCCGCAGGTGCTCGGTACCGCGATGAACGCGGTGGACCACCCGCACGGCGGTGGTGAAGGCCACACGTCGATCGGTCTCAAGGGACC
>DALYDP010000005.1:3362-26218 GCA_031973095.1 Candidatus Peribacteraceae bacterium
ATTCTCAAGACGTGGGCGCGTGACTGCGATATTCCGCCGGAGTTCGTCGGATTCACCTTCGCGGTTCACAACGGCAAGGAATTCTTGCCGGTGTACGTGACGGAACAGATGGTCGGTCACAAACTCGGCGAGTTCTCCTGGACCACGAAGTTCAAGGCTCACGGCGGCAAGGCTGCAGCTCCCGATACGAAGCCCGGCGTTCCCGGAGTCATCCCCGGCGCTCCCAAGTAATAGATCGCGCTCCCTCACCCACCCATGAAAGCTTTCCTCCACTCGGCCCGTATTGCTCCCAAAAAGGCGAATCTGATCGCCATGTTGGTGCGTGGTTTGACGGTGGAAGAAGCGCTCTCGCAGTTGGAAAGGACGAACAAGAAGGGTGCCCGCCTCATCGAGAAGCTCATTGCTTCCGCAGCAGCGAACGCGGTGCACAACGACAAGCAGTCCCGCGGACAGCTCCGCATCGAGTCCATCGTCGTAAACCAGGGCATGGGCATGCGTCGCGGCGTGCCGATGGCACGCGGTCGCATCCGCCCCATGCACAAGTTCCTGTCGCACATCGAAGTGACCCTCGGCCTCCTTACGGACGATGTGAAAACGAAGAGGAAGCCGAAATTGGGTTCGAAGGCTTCCCACGGCGGCAAGACTCAGGTACAAGAGTCCGGCTCCGAAAAAGCCGCGAAGCCCGCCGCCAAGAAGGCGCCTACCGCGAAGAAAACTTCCTCCTCCTCTTCCTCTAAGTAACCCATGGGTCAGAAAGTAAACCCCAACGGCTTCCGAGTAGGAATCACGCGCACGTGGCCCTCCACGTGGTTCGCGGAAGGTTCCACGTTCCGCACGCAGTTCCTGCAGGACGTGCAGATCAAGCGTTATATCAAAACGAAGTTGAAGGAGGCTGGTATCAGCGAGATCCTTATCGAACGCAACAAGAAGACGGTCGTCTCGATCAAGAGCAGCAAGCCCGGCATCATCATCGGCAAGCAGGGTGCCGCGATCGAAGATCTTCGCAAGGAACTCGAGAAGAAGTTCGGCGGATCGTTCATGGTCGAGATCCAGGAGCTCCGCAACCCCGACGCCGACGCCGAAGTGATCGCCGAAAGCATCGCGTCGCAGATCGAACGCCGCATGCCGTACCGCCGCGCCGCGAAGCAGGCGATCGAGAAGGCCATGGCCTCCGGCGCCCTCGGCGTGAAGATCGGGCTCGCAGGCCGTCTCAACGGCGCCGAAATCGCCCGCGTCGACTCGTTCAAGGAAGGCAACATCCCTTTGCAGACTCTCCGCGCGAACATCCAGTTCGCCCGTCGCCACGCCGTCACCAAGTTCGGCACGATCGGCATTCAGGTCCACGTCTACAAGGGAATGGTGTTCAAGACCGCCCAGCAAATGCAATCGAACGCGACGCCCAACGCCGCTTCCCAGCCGCAATAACGCCCCTCTCCCATGTTGGAACCCAAGAAAATCACCTGGCGTAAGCCCCACCGCATGCGCGGTCGGTGGCATGGTACCGCCCAAAAGGGCGCCACGTTGGCCTTCGGGTCCATCGGACTCAAGTGTGTCGAAGGTGGTGAAATCACGGCTCGCCAGATCGAAGCGGCCCGCAAAGCGATGACCCACTCCGTCCAGCGCGGCGGCAAGATCTGGATCCGCATCTTCCCGCACACGGCGGTTACGCGGAAGGCCGCCGAAGTACCGATGGGCGCCGGTAAAGGTTCCCTCGAATACTTCTCCACCGTGCTCAAGCGCGGCGCCGTGATCTTCGAGATGGATGGTCTCTCCCACGAGAAGGCCCGCGAAGCGCTCCGCCTCGCCGCCCACAAGCTGCCCCTCAAGACGAAGATCGTCACCGCCATCGATTTCTCCGCCGGAGAAACTTCCAAGAAAGCCGCCTAATTCACCCCATGGCTACCTTCCCGACCATCAAAGAAATCCGCGCCATGCAGGTCAAAGACCTGCAGAGCGAGCTCGTGGAACACACGAACGCGTTGGCTAAGATGCGCCTGGAGGTCGCCTCCGGCGGCGAAAAGGACACGGCAAAGCTCCGCCGACTCCGAAAGGGGATCGCGCAGATGAATACGGTGTTGGTAGAGAAGCAGAATTCCGCTACAGTCCCTGCCCCGCGTTCTGCGGGGTCCGCCTCCCCTAAGAACAAATGACCACGAAAACCGGAACCATTACGTCGGCAGGAAAGATGCAGGACACCGTCACGGTGACCGTGCACATGCAGGTGCGTCATCCTCTCTACAAAAAGAGCTTCCGCCAGAGCAAGAAGTTCCTCGTGGACACGAAGGGTGTCACGGACCTCGGCGTCGGCGATGAAGTGATCATCGTGGAGTGCCGCCCCCTCAGCAAAACGAAGCATTTCAAGATCAAAGAGGTCTTGAAGCGCGCCGCCCGCGTGAGCGAGATGGCCGAAATCGCCGATACGAAGAAGGCCAAAGAGGCCGCTGAAAAAGTTTCCGCCCCCGCACAATGATCCAGCAGCAGACCTACCTCACCGTGGCAGATAACACGGGCGCGAAAGTCGCCATGTGCATCCGCGTCCTCGGAGGCAGCGCCCGTCGCTATGCCCGTATCGGCGACGTGATCATCATCACGGTCAAGGAAGCATCTCCGCGCGGCACGGTGAAGAAGAAGAGCGTCGAGCACGCCGTCGTGGTGCGCGTCCGCAACATGACCCGCCGCAAGGACGGTTCCGGCATCCGTTTCGACGACAACGCCTGCGTCATCATCAACAAGGGCGATATGTTGCCCAAGGGCACCCGCGTCTTCGGACCGGTCGCTCGCGAACTCCGTGCAAAGGGTTACCAGAAGATCATCTCCCAGGCTCCCGACGTTTTATGAAGATCCATCAGGGCGATCTCGTCCTCATCATCAGCGGCAAAGATAAGGGCAAGCAGGGCACCGTCCTGCGCGTGCTCGCCTCGAAGAACCATGTCGTGGTCGAGGGTATCAACATGCGTACGCGCCACATCAAGAAGACGCCACAGGCCGCTGGCCAGCGCATCCAGTACGAAGCAAGCCTCGACGCCTCCAAGGTTATGATCGTCGACCCGAAGACGAAGAAGGCCACGCGCATCGGTTACCAGATCGATGCGAAGACGGGCTCGAAGAAGCGCATCGCAAAGGCGAGTGGCGAGGTGATCGCGAAGGCCGCCAAGACCGCCGCCAAGAAGTCGTCCACGAAGAAAGACGGCGAAACGTCCGCCAAGCCTGAGAAGAAGAAAGAGACGGCCAAGCCTGAGACCAAGCAAGCTTTCTGGAAGCGCGGCGCCGCCAAGGGCGATTCCGCCGACGTTAAAGAAGGCGATAACAAGACCGGCGGCGCAGCCGCCCTTCCGATGGCCCACCGCTCCCAAGGCGGCTAATCCTTATGGCATACGCATCCCTCCACCAACGGCTCCGCGGCGAGATCGCCGACAAGCTCAAGAAGGATCTTGGCGTCTCGAACGTCCATGCCCTCCCGAAGCTCCAGAAGGTCATCGTGAACGTCGGTATCAACCGTACGCTCATGGAAGGGAAGGAAATGCAGGCCTTCATCGTCGAATCGCTCGAGAAGATCACCGGTCAGAAGCCGGTCCTCCGCGAATCGCGCAAGGCCATCTCCAACTTCAAGATCCGCAAGGGTCTCGTGGTCGGCGCCATGGTCACGCTCCGCGGCAAAAAGATGGAAGAGTTCGTGGATCGCCTCGTCAGCTACTGCCTCCCCCGCATCCGCGACTTCCGCGGTTTGCCCACGAAGATGGACGGCCATGGTAACTACGCCATTGGTCTGAAGGATCAGACGGTCTTCCCCGAGATCCCCTCGCTCGACATCCAGAAGTCGTTCGGCATGCAGATCCAGTTCTCCATCAAGTCGCAGAACGAAGAACACGCCCGCGCCCTTTTGAAGGCTATCGGGCTCCCGTTCCGCCCGACGCGCAAAGAAGCCGAAGCGCTCGCTTGATTTTCATCCCCTAGACCCTACACTCCTCCGGCTTCGTCCGACTACGTCGAGACAAGCCTCACCCCCCCCAACTTCGCCCCCATGGCTCGCAAAGGACTCATCAACAGCTGGCAGGCAAAACTCGACGTCGTCCGTAAGGCGAAGGCCGAGGGAAAGAAGGCGAAGCACGCCATCCGCTCCTACAACCGCTGCAGCCTGTGCCACCGTCGCCACGGGTACATTCGATTCTTCGGCATTTGCCGCATTTGCTTCCGCGAACTCGCCTCCAACGGCGAAATTCCGGGAGTCACCAAATCCTCCTGGTAATGCTTCGACTTCGCTCAGCATGACACTCTGATATGTCTCACATGAACGACCCCATCGGCGACTTCCTCACCCGCATGCGCAACGCGCAACGGGCCCACCGCGACACCTGCGTCGCCCCCTTCTCGAAGCTCAAGTTGGCTTTGGCCGAATTGCTCAAGAAGGAAGGCTACCTCCAGGATGTACAGGTGATCGGCGATGAGCCGAAGACCTCCGTGGAAGTTACGTTCGTCCCGGGCAAGGAAGTTGATTTCGAACGCATGAGCAAGCCGGGCCGCCGTCTCTACGCGGGTAACGAAGATCTCAAGCCGGTTCTTCGCGGGTACGGCATCGCCATTCTCACGACAAGCCAGGGTCTCATGACCGATATCGAAGCCCGCCAGAAGAAGGTGGGTGGAGAAGTACTTTGTACCGTCTGGTAATTATGTCACGCATTGGACGCAAACCAGTGGCAATTCCGTCCGGAGTCACCGTTGAGGTGAAGAACGGAGCGGTAGTCGTAAAAGGCTCGAAAGGCGAGCTGAGCTATGCCTTGCTCCCGCACGTTACGGTGACGGTTGAGGGCAGCGAAGTGATCGTCGCCCGCGCCAACGACACCAAGGAGATTCGCGCACGTCACGGCCTGACCCGCGCACTCATCGCCAACATGGTGAAGGGTGTTTCGGAAGGCTTCCTGAAGGAGCTTGAGATCATTGGCGTCGGTTATAAGGCGGCGCTCAAGGGCAAGGTTCTCCAGCTGCAACTCGGCTACAGCCACCCCATCGACTATACGATCCCGTCCGACATCGAAATCACGCAGGACGAGAAGAACAAGAACATTCTCCGCATCCGCGGCGCAGACAAGCAGATGGTCGGCCAGGTGGCTGCCCAGATCCGCGAACTTCGTCCGCCGGAGCCGTATAAGGGCAAGGGTATCCGCTACACCGACGAGCAGGTCCGCCGCAAGGTCGGTAAGGCCGCCGCCGCCAAGTCCGCCTAACGTTTATGCACAACAAGAAGATCAGCTCCCGGCTCTCCCGCAAGCGACGCATCCGCGCCCGCGTGACGGGCACGTCCGCTCGCCCGCGCCTCACGGTGCACCGCTCCCTCACGCAGATCCGCGCCCAGATCGTCGACGACGCTTCGGGCAAGACGCTCGCATTCGCTTCCTCCAAGGAAGCCAAGGCGAAGCACACGGTCGACGGCGCCAAGACGGTCGGTACGCTCCTCGCATCCAAGGCCAAGGCCGCCGGCGTGACCGCGGTCGTCTTCGACCGCAACGCCTACAAGTTCCACGGCCGCGTGAAGGCCCTCGCCGAGGGTGCCCGCGAAGGCGGTCTCCAATTCTGATTCTCTCACTCCCGCTTACCTATCCCCATGGCTAAGACCTCCTCCCCCGACCGCCAAGGACGCCGCGACCGCCGCGACCGTGAACCCTCAGAGTTCGCGGAGACGACGTTGTCCGTTGACCGCGTGACGCGCGTGGTGAAAGGTGGCCGCCGCATGCGCTTCCGCGCAGTTGTCGTGATAGGCAACCGCAAGGGCAAGGTGGGGCTCGGCACGGGCAAGGCCAACGAAGTGCAAGCTGCGGTGCAGAAGGCCACGAAGGCAGCCAAGCGCGCCATGATCAAGGTGCCGCTCGTGAAGGGCACGATCCCGCACGACGTCGACGTGAAGTTCAAGGCTGCCAAGCTTCGCCTCATGCCCGCTTCTGAAGGTACGGGAATCATCGCTGGCGGTCCGCTGCGCGTCATCTTGGATCACGCGGGCGTCCGCAACGTCCTCGCCAAGCGCTTCGGCACCAAGAACACCCTCGTGAACGCCCAGGCCGGCATGCTCGCCCTCAAGCGCATCAAGCCGTTGAACGCCGCCCATCAGGCAGCGGAAGACACGGTGAACGCTCCGAAAGAGGCTATCGCCGTGAAGACGATCACGAAGGACCAGATCGTCGAAGGCAACCTCGTCGTGAAGCCGGAAGGCAAGAAGGCCTAAGCAGTGTTACGGTAAGATGAAGATGTCTTTTCATCGTGCGCTGTAACCATGAAAACTGCTCTTCTCGTCATAGCTAACGTCGGTTATCAGGACCATGAGTTGGCTGGCACGCGAAACGCGTTGCTTGACGCTGGGTTCGAGGTAACGCTCACGAGCACGGATGCAGGCGCCTGCACGGGTAAATTCGGCGGTACGGAAGAAGCGTTACTCGCGATGCGCGAAGTCGATCCCGCGTCGTACGACGTCGTTGCGTTCATCGGCGGACCGGGTGCGGGCGCCCTCAAGGATGATCCGGATGCGCTTGCGCTCGCGAAGGCGCGTTTCGCGACGGGCAAGATCCTCGGCGCCATCTGCATCGCGCCGACGATTTTGGCTGCAGCGGGGGTGCTCAAGGGCAAGCGCGCGACCGTGTGGGATGACGGGAAGGGGACGCAGGAGCGGTTTTTGGTCGATTACGGGGCAACCTATACGGGGGAATTCGTGACCGTCGATGGACCCATTATCACGGGCAATGGCCCCGATGCAGCGGAGGAGTTCGGAAGGAAGCTGGCATCCGTTGAATGGACAATGTAATAAAATATTCTATAGTAATTTTAAGCTGCCTCGCGCAGCATGTGGATCGTTCTTTTTCTTTGGAGGAATCGCATGAGCCGGCGCATTGTGCGGGCCACGTCTGGAAAACAGATTGAGTTACTCGGTTGCAGGACGGATACGGCGGAAATGCAGCTCTTGTACGTAAATCACGCGTTCAAGATCAAACTTATCCTTCCGAATACGATCATCACGGTCGTGCCGGTGGCACAGGACATTGGACACGCGTACAAGCAGTTTCTGCTGATCGAAGCACTGCCCGTCCTGACGGAGGTGCTTATTAGTACTGCGGCGGCGATGGTGTTTGCATTGTCGATTAACGCGGTTCTCGACGATCCGAACATCGATCCTGACTCCGTTCGTCGCGCGGTCGGCGAAGAGGAAACCGAGCGCATCCTTGCGGTCAGCGTACCTGAGGATCTTCTCGATTTGGTCGCCTGACCAAATCGCATCCGGCCCCAGGCAGCGAAAGCTGCCTGGGGTTTAGCATGCCCGTTGACCGGCTTTTCGCCGCCTGTACCATGCCTTGCCAATGGTAGAGCAGCCCACGCCGGCATACGTGAAGTACCTCGCGGGCGAGGTCGAAGACGCGCTTGATGAGCGCTACAAAGACGACGCGACGCCCGTCGGCGGCGCATTCCGTAACAAGCTCCAGTTCGTCATCCAGACGTACTGCCAGCAGCATGACCAGGCAGGGGAGCAGACGGCGGCCTTCGTCGCCGAGTTGGAATGCAACGGGCAGTTCGATATCCGGGGCGCGCTCGGCATGCTGCATAAGGACTGGCGCGACGGAGACGGCGAAGACGAGTGATCATTCCGCGTCCGGCGTCAGGAGTCCGCCGAAATGCTGGACCCATACGCCCGAGCGCACGCCCACGCCGATGTCGGTGAAGTCGGAGCCGAGGATCGCGTCGCGGTGGCTCGGCGAATCCATCCACGCTTGCATCGCCTCCTCTGCGGTGCGTTGCCCGCGCGCCAGGTTCTCCGCGAGCGCGTAGCCTTTGATGCACTGGCAGTCTGCCGAGAAGTCGCGCGAATAGAACTCCACCGCGTCGATGCGGTCCTTGAGTGTTTTGCCTTTCGTGTCCACGTGGCCAAAGAACCCGTCATGGTCCATCTGGTCGGCGTACGCCTGCGCGGAGCGTTCGAGAGCGATGTTGCGGTTCACGGGCGGCAATCCTGCTTTCGCGCGTTCCGCGTTCACGAGTTCCAATACTTCGCCGCGCCTTTCCTCTGTCGTCGGGTTTCGGACGGGCGCGGGCGGCGGTGCGGCGGCGCGGTCGTTCGCGCCCACGAGTGCTACGCGCAACCGTTTGGTGGAAATCACGGTGTAGAGCTGCGCTTTGCCCGCGACCTGCGCGACGGCGGTTTCAGTATCCATGGCGTTTTCCGACTGCGTGCGCGCTTGTAGGAACGCGTCCATCGCCCACTTCGCTTCGTCCTGCGTCACGAGCCGGTCGGGTTCGAGCAGCGACGCGTCGCCGTGCTGGAAGAGTTCGTACGTCGCGTCGATGCCGACGTAGGGCGCGTACCACGCGTCGTGCGGCACGTCGCTGAACGCGTGTTTCTGGTGTACGGGCAACCCGAACGCGAGCGATAGCATTTTCAAAAAGGTCGCGCGGCTCACGGGCTTGAAGGGGCGGATGCGTGTGCCGGTTTCGTCGGGAGAGAGCGCGCCGATTTTTGCGGCGCCGAGTATCGATGGGGCGAACCAGTCATCCGGCAGTACGTCGACATAGGGATCCGTGACGCGCGGCAGGGGAGCGGGACTCGCGAGCATGACGATGGCGGCGGCTTCGGCGCGCGTGAGGTACGGGCTTACGCGGGTGAGCGCTGCGGGCAAGTCGACTCTTTCCAGGCCTACGAGGACGGTCGCGACAGCCATCATCGCAAGGATCATGGAGCGTCGCAGATTCGGAGACATCAGGACAGTATACAATATCTTGATTAAATCGGCAATTCCGCCCGTATGACGCATCGGGCGTTCTCGATAACTTTCGTGTTGACCCTTCACGGGCGAGCCTTTAGGATTGCGGCCCGTTCAACCATGCTTCACTCACTTCGACCTGCATCGGGTTCCCGCAAGACGCGCAAGCGCGTCGGTCGCGGTAACAGCGGCGGCGGCGGCACGACCGCCGGTCGCGGCACTAAGGGCCAGCACTCCCGCGTGGGCAAGGGCCGCAAGCACGGCTTCGAAGGCGGCCAGGTGCCGCTCATCCGTCGCCAGCCCAAGCTCGGCGGTTTCAAGGCGCCGCGCGCCAAGGAGTATGAAGTGGTGAACCTCTCCTCGCTCGAAACGCTCGACGCCGGTTCGTACACGGTCGCCGATCTCAAGAAGAAGCGCCTCGTCCGCAAGGGTGACCTCGTGAAGGTTCTCGGCGAAGGCAGCATCTCCAAGAAGCTCCAGCTCGAGGTTCATGCTGCGAGCAAGTCCGCGAAAGAAGCCATCGTGAAGGCCGGCGGCACCCTCACCATCATCCGCGCCGCACGCTAACCCGATGCTTCAGTACCTGCGTCAGATCTGGCACACCAAGGATCTGCGCCGCCGCATCATGATCACGGCCGGCATGTTGGTCGTGTACCGCATCATCTCCCATCTCCCGATCCCGGGCGCCGATCCGTTCGCGCTGCGCCAGTACCTCGAAGGAGGCAACGGCGGCGGCTTGCTCGGCGTGTTCGCATCCCTCACGGGCGGCGCCGTCGACAACTTTTCACTCGCGCTCCTCGGTCTTTCCCCGTACATCAACGCGTCGATCATCGTGCAGCTCTGCACCGTTATTTTCCCGAAACTCGAAGCACTCAGCAAGGAAGGCCAGCAGGGTCAGCAACAGCTGAACCGCTACACGCGCTGGCTCAGCTTGCCGCTCGCGTTCCTCCAGAGTTACGGCTTCCTCTTGCTTATCAACCGCGGTGGCGTCGCCCTCGTGGACACGTCCTTCCCGGGCGTATTGCTCCCCATGCTCTTCGTGACGGCCGGTTCGGTCTTCATCATGTGGATCGGCGAGCTCATCACGGAGAAGGGGATCGGCAACGGCATCTCGCTCCTGATCTTCGCGGGCATCGTGTCCGGCATCCCGACGAACATCACCGCCCTTGCGCTCGCAGGATCCAGCCAGAGCGGCGCGGTTGCGTTCTTCGTCATCCTGACGATCGCGCTTCTCATCGCCTGCATCATCTTTACCGATGCGCACCGCCTCATCCCGTTGACCTACGCAAACCAGGGCGCTGGTCGCGGCGTTCAGGGAAACATTCCGATTCGCCTCAACCAGGCCGGCATGGTGCCGATCATCTTCGCGGTGTCGCTCATCACGCTCCCGTCGATCGTCGCCCAGTTCCTTGCCACGGCGCCGCGCTTCCAGTGGCTCGTGTCCATCATCACCACGCACTTCAATCCGTCGAGCCCGCGTTTGGGGTATATCGTGATGTACTTCTTGCTCGTCCTGCTCTTCAACTACTTCTACGTGTCCGTCACGTTCAAACCGGCCGATCTCGCGGAATCCATCCAGAAGCGCGGCGGTTTCATTCCCGGCACGCGCCCCGGCCAGCAGACCGCGGGCATGCTCGAGCAGATCAGCAACCGCTTGAACTTGTGGGGCGGTTTGTTCCTCGGCTTCATCGCCATCGTGCCTCTCGTGTTCACCATGTTCACGAAGCTTCCGAGCTCGGACATGCTCATCTCGGGTTCCGGTCTCATCATCTTGGTGGGCGTCGTGATGGAACTCATCCGGCAGATCAACGCGTCGATGCTCGCGCACGACTACGAAAAACTCGTGTAATGCCGCTTGTCGTCCAGAGTGTGATCGGAGGTGAGAAGTGTGCGTAAGCGCATTTTTTCCGTGTCATCCCGCAGGTCCATCCGGCGTGTATGCGTTCGCTGTTTTCCGCACGTAGATCAGCCTGGCAGACACCCGTGAAGTCCTGTACTCTGCCTCGGCCATGGATTTGCTTCTTTTCGGTATTCAAGGCGGCGGTAAAGGAACGCAGGCGAAGAAACTCGCGGCGTCGTTCGGTTTTCACCACTTCGAAGCCGGTGCCGAATTGCGCGCCATCATCACCTCGGGTACCGATCTCGGCCGCAAGGTTTCGTCGTACATCGACAACGGGGAGTTGGTCCCCAACGACGTCATGATGGAAGTGGTGGAGCATGCAGTCGTGGCGATTCCCCTCACAAAGCACATCCTTTTTGACGGCGTGCCCCGGTTCGAGGAGCAGAAGGTCGCGTTTGACGCGATGATGGCCCGCGTGGGCCGCGAGTTCCGAGGCATCGAATTGATCGTGAACGACGATCTCGCGATCCGGCGCATTCTTCAGCGCGGCAAAGAGCAGGGGAGGAGCGACGATCAGGACCAGGAGAAGATTCTCAAGCGCATGCGTTGGACGCATGAAAAAACGCAGCCGGTGATCGAAGAGTATCGTGCGCAAGGCATCGTCGAAACGGTCGACGGCGAAGCGGACGTTGACGTGGTGTTCGACCGCGTGATCGCCGCTATGGAGAAACTCGGATTCACGGTACGCTGAGGGCCATGGGCCGCTCGCTCGTGTTCACCGCAGGGGAGATCGCATCGTTTCGCACGGGCGGGAAAATTTTGGCGGCGTGCTTGGCGATGCTGCGAAACGAGGCGAAGCCGGGTGTCACGACCATGCGGCTCGATGCATTGTGCGAAGCGTTCATCCGCGATCATGGTGGCATCCCGGCATTCAAAGGATACGAAGGGTTCCCGTCCTCGCTCTGCACCTCTATCAACGACGAGTGCGTCCACGGCATGCCCGGTCCGCGCGCGCTGAAAGAAGGGGACATCATCAACCTCGACAGCGGCGTGATTTTCGACGACCTCTACACCGACGCCGGCCTCATGGCGAAAGTGGGAAACGTGCCGAAGGACGCGCACCGCGTGGTCGACGCGACCGAAGAGGCGTTGCGTCGAGCGATCGCGCTCGTGAAAGCGGGCGTGAAGGTGGGGGATATCTCCAACGTCATCGAAAAGACCGCCCGCGAGTTCGGCTGCAGCCCGGTTCAGAACCTCGTGGGTCATGGGCTCGGCCGCACGCTCCATTGTTACCCCGACATTCCGAACGAAGGGCGTGCCGGTTCCGGTCCCGCTTTGCCGGCAGGCACGGTGGTGGCGATCGAGCCGATCTTCACCCTCGGCAGCGGCGAGATGCGGTTCATGCCCGACGGTTGGACCATCGTTTCCAGCGAGGGTGCCCTTTGCGCCCAGACAGAACATTCCGTTTTGGTTACGGAGAACGGCCATGAAATCCTCGCCTGAGCACTTATTTTGTCCTTTTATAACATTTTTAAATTTTGACAAGTGAATCTGAGTATTCTTGCCGTTTTTTGAGGTTGTGTGCTTGCTGGTGACCGATCCACTAGCTAGGATACCCCGGCTTTTTTAGGTTACTTTCCTCTGTTTCATCCCTGTGGCTAAAGACGTTATCGAACTCGTCGGCGTCGTGGAAGAAACGTTCCCGAATGCCACGTTCCGCGTCAAAATCACGAGCCCTGAAGCAGAGAACCACGAGCTCCATTGTCACCTTGCCGGTCGCATGCGCGTCCATCGGGTACGCATCCTCCCGGGCGACAAAGTGAAAGTGGAGATGACTCCGTACGATCTTCAGAAAGGACGCATCACCTTCCGCTTCTCCAACGTCGATCCCACTAACCCCGCTCCCGCTCCCCGTCGCCGATCATGAAAGTCCGCCCCTCCGTCAAACGCATGTGCAAGGATTGCTACGTCTTCCGTCGCCGTAATGGCAAAGGAAAGATGGCGATCCGCGTCGGTTGCAAAAACCCCAAGCATAAGCAGCGCCAAGGATAAGAGGGTAGATGGTAGAGGATAGAGAATAGTTCCTCCGCCACCCGCCCCGTCTACAGCTACTCGCAATTACCTTCTACTCTCTCGTCTCTACCCTCTCATATGGTCCGTATCTCCGGCGTCGTCCTCCCCGGCAACAAGAAGCTCTTCGTATCGCTCACAGCGATCAAGGGCATCGGTCAGTCCCTCGCACGCACGATTTGCGCGGACGTGAAGATCGATCCGCTCACGAAGACCGACGACGTGACGGAACAGCAGGAAGCCCTCCTCCGCACCCGCATCGAAAAGGAAGTCACGGAAGGCGAATTGACCCGCAAGGTCGGCCTCGACGTGAAGCGCCTCCAGGACATCGGCACGTGGCGCGGCATGCGTCACCGCAAGAAGCTCCCGGTGCGCGGTCAGACGTCACGCCGCAACGCCCGTACCAAGCGCGGTAAGCGCAAGACGGGCAGCTCGGGCCGCACGACCCTTACTAAGACCTAAACGAAAGAGAATAGAGGATAGAGGGCAGAATGTAGTCCCTCCACCTCTCTTGCACCACCCTCTACCCTCTCGCTTCTACACTCTCATCTCATGGCCGACGAACAGAAGATCACCGCCGCCGCAGCCACTCCTGCCGCCCCGACCGCCGCCTCCCTCTTGGAGGACGCGCCCAAGGACGTCACGAAGGTTCGCCGCAAGAAGAACAAGCGCTCCGTGCCGAAAGCTCGCGCGTGCGTCCACTGCGGTGAGAACAACACGATCGTCACCATCACGGATCTTCAGGGTAACACCCTCGCATGGGCTTCGTCCGGTTCGTCCGGTTTCGAAGGCACGCGCAAGTCGACCCCGTACTCCGCCAAAGTAGCCGCCGAGAACGCCGCCGCAAAGGCCGCCGGTTACGGCGTCGAATCCGTCACGGTGGAGATCAAGGGCATCGGCCCCGGCCGCGAGCAGTCGCTCCGCGGTCTTCAGGCAGCCGGCCTCAACCTCGACGCGATCATCGATGTTACCCCGATCCCGCACGGTGGTTGCCGCCCGTCCCGCCGCCGCCGCGTGTAAGAACGTAGAACGTAGAGGATAGAAAGTAGTCCTCTCCGTTCCCCACCTCTTCCATCCCGATTCTCACTACTACTCTCTACACTCTCGTCTCTACCCTCTCATCATGAAGTACACTGGTCCCAAAGCGCGCAAAGTCCGACGTCTCGGCATGAACCTGTACGGCAGCGACAAATATGATCGCGCCATGCAGCGGAAGCCGTTTGGTCCGGGCAAGAACGCCAAGACCCGCCAGGGCCGCGACTCCGAATTCGGCAAGCAGTTGAAGGAAAAGCAGAAGGCCCGCGACATGTACGGTTTGAGCGAACATCAATTCCGCCGTTTGTACGACGAGGCCCTCAAGGCCAAGGGAAAGACGGGCGACACGCTCCGCGTGCTCCTCGAACAGCGTTTCGACAACGTTCTGTACCGCTCCGGTTTTGCCCTTACGCGCTTCCAGGCTCGCCAATTCGCCGGTCACGGACTCTTCATGGTCGACGGCAAGCGCGTCACGATCCCGTCGATGCGTTTGCGTCCCGGACAAGTGATTACGGTCCGTGCCAAGGTGAAAGATTCGCCGGTCTTCGGTACGATCATGGAAAAGAATGACAAGTACAATGCTCCGAAGTGGCTCAAGGCCGACTCGAACGCGCTGCGCTCAGAAGTTGTCGCACTCCCGAACGCTGAAGACGGCGAGCAGGGCGTCGACATGCGCCTCGTCGTCGAATTTTATTCTAGAAACTAAAACAACCTCGTCATAACGCCGGCTGTTCCCGGCTACTTTTCCCCCTTCATTCTTCCTTCCCTCCTATGCATATCATTCAGGAAGAAATCGGATTACCCATCTTCTCCTCACAGAAGGGGTCCACTGGCGATGATTCTCACATGATTTTCATCATTTCGCCGTTGCCTCCGGGTTACGGCATGACCCTCGGTAACGCGCTCCGCCGCGCGCTCCTCGGTTCCCTCCCGGGCGCCGCCGCCTCGTCGATCCGCATCCAAGGTGTTCAGCACGAATACACGGCCATCAAGGGCGTGAAGGAGTCCGTCGTGGACATCATGCTCAACCTCAAGCTCGTGAAGTTCCGCAAGCACGCCAAGGATAGCGAGACCATCACGCTCGACGTGAAGGGTCCGAAGGAAGTCACGGCCGCGGACCTCAAGACGTCCTCCGACATCGAGATCCTCAACCCCGACCTCGTGCTCTTCACGGTCGAGAAGGGGGGAGCGGTCAACATGCAGATCACGATCGACAAGGGTGTCGGCTACATCCCGGCCTCCGAGAACAACAAGAAGCGCCACGAACCGGGTCTCATGTACATCGACGCGGTGTACTCGCCGGTCGAGCGCGTCCGCTTCGATGTCGAACCGACCCGCGTGGGCCAGCGCACGAACCTTGAGAAGCTCGTCCTCGAAGTGAAGACGACGGGTTCCCTTACGGCAGACGAAGCAGTTCGCTTCGCTTCCCAGCTGCTCCAGAGCTACTTCGGCTACTTCGGATCCGATCAGAAGCCGGTCGAACCAGAGTTCATGGCCGATTTCTCCCGCGCTGCCGTTCAGCCGATGGAAGAAGTCTCCGGCGGCGGCGCCACTCCGGTGAAGGAGAGCTACACTCCGATCGAAATCCTCAACCTCTCGCCCCGCACCCTCAACGCCCTCATCAACGCGGGCGTCGGCTCCATCGAACAGCTCACGAAGTGCACGGAATCGATTCTTTCGAACTTCCGCGGCTTCGGAGCCAAGGCGTTGGACGAGGTGAAAGCGACCCTCGCGACGCGCGGTCTGACCCTTTCCGACGAAAGCGAAGAATAATCCGGCTACGTCTTCTGACTTCGCCGAGATAAAGGCTTGTAAGCACCTCCTTCCCCACGTATCCTCCCGGTCCCTCGCCCCGAAAGGGCGACCAATTCACTCCTCATGGAACACCGTAAGCAACGCCTCCGGCTCAACCAAAAACCGAACCACGCGGGACTCCTCCTGCGCAACCTCGCTACGAGCGTCGTGCTCTACGAGACGGTTCGCACGACCAAGAAGCGCGCGAAAGTCGTCGTGCCGTTGGTCCATAAGTTGATCACGTTGGCGAAGACGAAGGAGCCCCGAGAGGCCATTCGCGCCATCAACGCCATCGTTCTCCACGAGAACGCCAGCAAGAAACTCATCGAAGTCCTTAAACCCCGTTACTCGTCCCGCACGTCCGGCTACACGCGCATCACCCCGGTGGGCGCGCGCCTCGGCGACGGTGCCGAGCTCGTGACGCTGGAGCTCATGGATCGCGACGTCGAAGCCGCCGAGGCCCCCGCGAAGGAGAAGAAGTCCAAGGCAGCCAAGAACGTCTCGGCAACGTCTAAGGACGAAGCAGCAAAGACCGCCACCCCCGCAGCATGAAGACTTCCACGATCGCAGTAACGGCCCCCGCCTGGTACGTCATCGACGCCGAAGGCCAGTCCCTCGGTAAGATCGCCGTGAAGGCCGCTACGTACCTGAAAGGTAAGCACAAGCCCACGTACGCGCCTCACCAGCTCTGCGGCGACCAGATCATCGTTATCAACGCTTCCAAGATCGAACTTCCGCCCAAGAAGATCTTCCGCAAGGAATACTTCCGCCACACCGGTTTCGCCGGAGGCAAGAAGATCGTCGGTTTGGAAGACATGCTCGCCAAGAAGCCGGAGTACGTCGTTGAACACGCCGTGAAAGGCATGCTTCCGGACAACCGTTTGGCTCGCGAAATGATGAAGCGCCTGCACGTCTTCGCGGACGCAAAGCACGATCACGAAGCCCAGAAGCCCTCTTCCCTCGCTCTCTGATGTCAGCAGCCTCCAAATCGTCGTACTTCTATGCGGTCGGCAAGCGCAAGACCGCCGTTGCGCATGTGCGTTTGATCCAGGACGGAAGCGACATGAAGGTGAATGGCGAGAAGCTCACCAAGTACTTCACGGACCTCCAGGTCGAGAATGCGTTGGCACCCCTCACGATGACGGGTGTGAAGAGCCAGTACGGCATCGATGCCAAAATTCTCGGAGGCGGCAAGAGCGCCCACAGTGACGCCTTGCGCCATGGCATCACGCGTGCGCTGCTCCTCGTGAACCCCGAATTCCGCTCCGAACTCAAGCGCGCAGGCTTCCTGCGCCGCGATAGCCGCATCAAGGAGCGCAAGAAGCCGGGTCTCCACCGCGCGCGCCGGGCGCCGCAGTTCTCGAAGCGCTAAGAGGCTTCGTGGGAAAACCAAGTTTTCCCCACGTACCCCTTCCTTCAAGGAGTCCTCACTTTCGGCAAAGCCTCAGTTCGGACGGTCCGTTCTCCTTTGCCTACGGGATCGCGGTTATTTGATTCGGCTGCGGCCGGTACGGGTGAACGGAACGAAAATCTCCATCAGTCGCGCGACGAGGGTATTTCCTGGCGTATACTGTCTGCATGGACGATCAGAACATCCCTTTTGAGAAGAAGCTCAAGGCCCTTACGGAATCCGTGGGGCGGCCCAACTTCGTGCTCTACGGGTGGCAGGAAGACGACGGCAATATCAAGGTCAGCTACGCCCTGCATAACATGAGCCTCAAAGCCGCGTTGCAGTCGATGCTGCACGTTCTGAAAGAACTCGTGGATAAAGCCATGAAGTGAATGTGGAGAACGATAGAACGTCGTGTTTTCTTACGTTCCACGTTCTACATTCTACATTCTACATTCTCTATTCTCACGCCAACGTCATCTTCACGAAGTACAGGCTCGCGCCGGCGTCGGTATCGAGGATGAAGCGCGCATCGAGCGTCTGCAGGTCGATGATCGTGCGGCACATGCGCAGGAGCATGCGCGGCGGCAAGACCACGCCGCCTTCGAGGCACGTTGCGCAGAGTCCTGCGGGGTCGTTGGAACGCAAGAAGGGCTCGCCCTTGAGCGAGACGATGTCGCGGATCGATTGGTGCATCTGCGAGACGTACTGTTCCACATAGGGTTCCAGTTGTTCCACGGGGAGGTCTTGGATCTCGGGAAGCGCTTCGATGATGTCGAGGTCTTTGTGGATCGCGTGCGCGACGGAAGCGTCGATGGTCATGTGTATGTGGGTTGTGTGTGAGAAATCCCATCATGATAGCAGAAATCAGGTTTTTCTTCAATGGTTCGGGGGTCGACCGAGCGTAGAATCAGCGCATGCGCATCCTGTTCCTCTCGTTGCTCCTCGTCCCGTCCATGGCAGCCGCCCACGGCGATGCGCCGTCGCTCGAAGCGGAAGTCGGTGAGTACATGATCGATATCGGGTATGCGCCCGATCTCGCTCCGGGAGAGAAGATCGAATTCGACATCGATTTGTTCACGGCCGATCCCATCGACTACGCGGACTTTGCGAGCGTGGACGTGCGCGTGACCAGGGACGGTGCCGAGATCGTGTCCGGATCCGTTGAAAACGATTCGGTGAACATCCCCGTGTTCCACGTCACGTTTCCCGACGCGGGCGGTTACGACATGGATGTCCGCTATCTCGACGAACGCGACCGCCTCATCGTCGCCCGCACGTTCCACCTCGAAGTACCCGGCACGGCGGGGGTGCTGCTGCGCGAAGGGTCCTCGATGGCTACGTACGTGATCGCCGGGGGTCTGTTGGCGCTCAGCGTCGCGACCGGCGGCGTCGCGCTGTGGGAGCAGTTCGGTCCGAAGAAAAAGCGCTGAATTCACGCCGACATGGCCGGGGAGCGGAGTCGGATCAGGACTCCAGGCACGCCGTCACCGTGTCGACGATGCGGCTCATGGGATGTTCGTGCTTGATCATGTACCGCTTCACGCCGTATTCCTTGCAGCGCTGTTCGTAGGCGTCGTTCTTGTAGTTGGTGACCACGACTACCGGGATGGTCGATCCCGTTTCCTTCAGGTGTTTCAATACGTGGAAGCCGTCTCCCTTGCTCATGCGCAAATCGAGCACGAGCACTTGGGGCTTCAGGCGTTCGATCGCGACGATCGCTTCGTCACCGCTTGCGACCGTGCTGACCGTGGCGTCGGCGCCGCGCGTTTCGCAATCGAGCGAAAAGAGCGAACAGATCGTCTGGTCGTCGTCGGCTATGAGGATGCGTGCTGACATGATGCGTGTTGGTTACGTAGTATATTATAGCATATTTTATTATTTTGTGAAATATCGCTTCGGAAGCGGGGTGGAGGGGGGCATTGTGGAATTTGTTGTATAGTGTCGCATATGAAGCGATCACTCTATTTTTGGGCATTATTGCCACTCATCTATGCGATAGTCGGAATCGCACTCGATGCGTTGTTGTTCAATCAGTGGACTATCGATACGTCGGCATTCCGGATTTTGCGCACGAGCATGATTGGTCTTGTTGATCTGTTTCAATGCATCGTCATTTTCGCTTCGATCGGTGTTGCGTATGTTCTTGCAGGATCTTCGCGCGTTCAAAATTGGAATCTACTCGGTCGAATGTTGCCATTCTTACCATTCGTGGGGATTCTCGTTGCCATCGCGATGACTGTTGCATTGTGGTTCCTGGCGTTACCAGTCGCGATCCTTTCGGCATGTCTTACGTGGTGGAATATGAACGTGCAACAAAGACGGGGGTGATCGGCATGTGAGTTGCTCAGTAAGCTACTGTTGAAAGCCCGCGTCTGCGCAAACGCATCGGGCGAGCGGGGTGGAGGGTGGAATGCGGAGAGGGATGGAAACCAAAGTGACGTGCCACTTTACGAATACTCCATCCTTGTCGGACGAGTTTTACGGCTTCGCCCCGAACGTGGGGAAGGTAGGGATTGGTGGTGTATGGCATGCCTTCAAAGGGTAAGGGAGGTGTTGCCAAGCTATTGGCCTATTACGCAAATATTGACTAAAAATAGTAATAGTATAATTATAGTAAAGCTATCTGCTCATTCACTAATCGCCCCCTCAGCAGTAAAGGAATTTCATGAACTTTCGAGAAGAGATTGAAGCAATGAAACGACGGGTGTCAGATGATCTGCCCGATGTTGACGCGCAGCATGTGAACGACACGAGTACGGCTCTGATTACGTATCGTGATACCTTCGCGCCTCACTTCATTGAGTGGATGTCGCTGACAAGAGATCGATGTAGGAGTGAAGTGGCTAAGAAAGCGTGTGAGGATAACCTGCGTTGCGAAATTGAGGAGAATCACCCGCTTCTACTTGGCCTCTTCGTGAAGTCGGTATCCGTTTCGGATACGAGGATAAGCCACTGTCTGTCTTTGATCCATGCGATTACGTCAGAGTGCCAATCCGATGCAATGGAGGGGCTGCTCATTCTGGCAGCCCTGGAAAACGCATCGTTGGTTTTCATTCCATGGATGGAGAAAGCAGCTGATAAGCTGAATGTTCCGTCGGAAGATCGGGAATACCTTCGTAGACACGGCATGGCCGACATCGCCCATGCTCAGGAATTCATTCGGGCTCTCGAAGCGGAAGTCGAATGCCACGACGCGAAAGCGCTCCACGGCCTCGCGCTCGTTGAGGAACTGCTCCGTAACATTTTTTGGGGGAATACGTAGCGCCACAGATAGCAAAAGACCTCTGCCGTCCATGACGGTCGGGGTCTTTGGCTTTATTCGGTAGCGGAGCTTCCTATGGAAGCTGATATGCTTTTTGTATGGAATCTAAGCCACATGTCATTTTGATTGCAGGTCCTGCTGGCGCTGGTAAAACATCCATTGCCGATCGCATTGCCCAAGAAAAAGGTTGGATGCATCTATCGGAGGATCATGCTTGGGATAAAATAAAAGAAGGCCATCCGATGAATGAGCCTCGAACGCCTGAAGAAGAAAAAATTGTTCAGGCAATGGTTTTGAAAGAATTAGTGAATGTCGTGAGTAGCGGTACGAAAATAGCTCTTGAATTCATTTTGTATGAAGACCCTCCGCATCCGCTCTTGAATTACCAGCGAATGCTCGGTGAAAAAGGAATTTCGTATAGTACCCATATTTTACGTCCGCAGGTTGATGAAATAGTGCATAGGATACAGAAAAGAGGACGCGAAGATGATGCGGATCTTGATGATCGTCGCAAGCACGCGGAGCATCAAATTCGATGTCTTCATTCACCGCACATACAGGATGAATGGGTGATCGATACGACGAATATCCCATTGGAGGATTTGTATCAGAGATATTTTAAGCATCTGGTTGAGAACCGTTGATATGGATGGAGCAGACGACCCCTCACAGAGGACTGCGCTGCAAGCCACCCATGCATCGCCGAAGCTCGCGTTCGAGATCTTGCAGCTGGGAGCGCATTTGAATCCTTCGACAAGCTCAGGACTGACCCTAGGTGTACGATACCTATGCGCTGCGGCGCGCAGGGTTTGCTTTCTTTTGTTCGCTTAACGCTCGCAGCGATTGAGCTACATCGGCGTGATTTTTCAGCATGAAGAGACTGGATTATTGCATATCCCGCATGAAATTATTTCAAATAGCGCCCCCTCTCCCTGTTCAAGGGAAAGAGTCTGTCCTGAGCTTGTCGAAGGAGCAGGGGATAGGGTTCAAGAAAAAAGCGAGCCCGCGTCTGCGCGAACGCATCGGGCGAGCGGGGTGGAGGGTGGAATGCGGAGAGGGATGAAGCCGACGACCGCCCGGCTTCGTTTGCGAACTGCGCCGCGGCAATGGATTTTTAGGCGGAATCTCGGTGTAGCCCGCCGAAGCCCCGAAGGGCGTAGGTGGGCGAAGACGGATGGAGCCGCCTCCTGGAGGATATTAGGACCGTGTTAGTGAGGGTTACTGGAATCTATTACAACTGTGATGGGTGGTTCTAGGAATTTGTGTCATAAAGAACGAATGTCAATGTTCCTACTTTTCAAGTCATCAGCAAATAGCTTCATTTCGTTTGATGACCAAAACCAGATTGACCGATATCCTCCTTCTCTTCTTTTTAAATAAACGTGTTTCCAAGGGACTCTTTGTATTGATCCATATTCAATTTCAGTGAATTTCCACTGATCGTCTTCAACACCACGAAAAATTATCCCAATCTCTGACATTTGAATGATAGGAAGCCAGCTCCAAAGATTAGACCACCTTTCATCATACAGAAAGGGTACAATGCATAGACGGTGACCATGTCCTGAATATCCAATGATGTGAAATTTTTTTCTCTCGGTAATCAATTTATGCCTCTTGATGAGCTTGATGTAGCCATGTCTTTGTACATAAAACGTGGCTATAAATGTGGGGATAGCTATCATCAATAAAAGAACGAACGGGTTCTTTTCTATATCTATCCTTATCCACTGAGCAATGGTTAATATCAATATGATACTTATCAGTCCAACAACAAAAAAGGTTCCTATAACACTCAGGCTCAATCGTGCAAAATCCCTATCAGTTATTTCTTGTGAAGAGGTTGGCTCTTTGGAAGATAATAATCTTATCATGATTAGATCGTACATCATATACGCCTTAACCCGAACGCTTACAAACTCGAATTCATTTGGAGCGAGTTACTGGAAACTTATTACGACTCGTTTTTGGGCCACTTGAGAATGCCTTGAGCATCGAAAATGGGATGTGCAAATCGCCGGCATTTGAGGGGTAAGCGCGGGATATCCTTATACAGATCTTTTTTTCGGGAGAATTACAAATGCTGCTAGCAATTCACTAGGAGGTGATTTTTGCGTTATCTTTCAGCCTTCATTTCCCCAACTCTGGCTGTCCATCTTAATAGCATCGGGACAGCCCTGGGTGGCACTGGAAATTATGGCCGGCAACTGAGCTACATCGGCGTGATTTTTCAGCATGAAGAGACTGGATTATTGCATATCCCGCATGAAATTATTTCAAATAGCGCCCCCTCTCCCTGTTCAAGGGAAAGAGTCTGTCCTGAGCTTGTCGAAGGAGCAGGGGATAGGGTTCAAGAAAAAAGCGAGCCCGCGTCTGCGCGAACGCATCGGGCGAGCGGGGTGGAGGGTGGAATGCGGAGAGGGATGAAGCCGACGACCGCCCGGCTTCGTTTGCGAACTGCGCCGCGGCAATGGATTTTTAGGCGGAATCTCGGTGTAGCCCGCCGAAGCCCCGAAGGGCGTAGGTGGGCGAAGACGGATGGAGCCGACGACCGGATTTGAACCGGTGACCCTAGGTTTACGATACCTATGCTCTACCAACTGAGCTACGTCGGCGTTCTGTGATGAGGGAGAAGGAGCAAAGCACGTGTGCGGGACGTTTGTCACCCTGAGCGTAGTCGAAGGGTACGTCGGCGTTCCGTTCTGCGTGCTTGAGGAACGCGGAACGGGG
>DALYDP010000006.1:0-2878 GCA_031973095.1 Candidatus Peribacteraceae bacterium
TACCGCTGCTTCACGTCGTCCGGCGGCCAGCACGTGTAGAGGATCAGCTCCTCGCCGTTGTTCTTCTGGTACTGCGACATGTCGGACGCATCGACGGTCTGCGAGTACGTCACTTGGTACGTGAACGTCTTGCCGCCGTATGCGATGTACACCTTGTCGCCAGGCTTCAACTTGTTGATCTGGCGGAAAATTTTCGTGTACTCCGATACGTCCCACGAATAGCTGGAGCTGTGGCCGTACACGAGGATGGTGCCGCCGTTGCCCGGGTAGCTGAACAAGTGACCGACGCCGGACTGGAGCGGCGCGAGCAAGCCCGCCTGCGTCGTGACATCCGTCGGGTGCGACACCTTGAGGTCGTTGATGCCGAGCGACGGGATACCGATCGCGAAGTAGCCGTCGTTCGGATCCGCGGGCGACGGATAATCCGCCGGATCGAAATCACCAATCGAATCATCCGAACTCACGGGCCGGGCGGTCGACGGATTCGGAACGTACGTCGTCGCGGGTTGCACGGGCGGCACGTAGGTCACGGGCGCGGTGACGGGCTTGAATCCGGTGGTAGGCTGAACGACGGGTTGCGCAACGGGCGGCAACGGCAACAAGGCGGACTGATCAACCGGACCCGTGACAGGCAACGGCTGAACGGACGCAGGAGCAAGAGCAGGTGTCTTCGGCGGGATCGTGACGACGATCGCTTCGGGGTTGGGCACGCCCGCGGACCGCGCGAGGTCGTTCCAGGCGGAACGACGGATGACGTTCCACGATTCGAACGGCGACGGCGGTTTCAGGCCCATGTCATACCCTTTCTGCACGTGCAGCGGAACGGAGAGCGGATGGTCCGGTTCTTCGTTCGGGAGTTTCGTTTTGTCACCGTTGGCCTTATAGCGCACGGCAAGGACCATCGCGTCGCCCTGGCGCAAGAGTTCGCCCGGGTGGAATTCTCGGTGGAAATCAGTGGCTTGGATCAGACCCTTCGCGAAGGCGACCTCGAGGTACGGGATGTACCATTCGTCGTTATCGGTATCGACGTACAGAGGCAACGGTGATGGCGACTGACGCGCGGCAGCCAGGTCGGCGCGCCACTCGGGCTTGGATTCGACGAGCATGGCCACGGCACCCTCGCGGGTGATCCACGGGGCTTGTTTCACCTCGGCGCCGAACGCGTGGGTGACGAGACCCACACACGCCCACACGCTGGCCAACAGAAAGATGCGACGTGCCATAAAGGATGATTAATCTATCACAATTCACATTTATGTCAATAGTCAGTGCTAGTGGCTATTCACGGGGCTTTTGTCTATTCTCAGCCGACTTCGCCTCCGGCTATGCCGGCCAGGGCGCCCCACCCATTTTCCTCTATGGCTCTCAAAATCGGCATCGTCGGTCTCCCCAACGTCGGCAAATCCACCCTCTTCAACGCCCTGACGCGCTCCAAAGGCGCCCAAGCGGCGAACTACCCGTTCTGCACGATCGAGCCCAACGTGGGCATCGTGGAGGTGCCGGATGAACGCCTGCAGAAATTAACCGAGATCGTGAAACCGGAAAAGGTCGTGCCCGCCGCGATCGAGTTCGTCGACATCGCCGGCCTCGTGAAAGGCGCGAGCGAAGGACAGGGCCTCGGCAACGCGTTCCTCAGTCACATCCGCGAAGTCGACGCCGTCTGCCACGTCGTGCGCGTGTTCACGGGCGGCGACGTCATCCACGTCGAAGGATCGGTGGACCCCAAGCGCGACCGCGAAATCATCGAACTCGAACTCGTGCTCGCGGACTTGCAGTCGGTCGAAAAGCGCATCGACCGCGTGAAGAACGGCGCCCGCAACAACAAGGACCTTGCGATCGAACTCGCGGTGTGCGAAAAGCTCGCGATCCCGTTGCGCGAGGGCAAGCCCGCGCGCGAGGCGACGCTCCTGCCGGAAGAACTGCCGATCGCGAAGGGCTTCCAACTCCTGACGACCAAACCGATGCTCTACGCGGCGAACGTGGCGGAGACGGATTTGGCCACGCTCACGCCCGAGAAGGCCAAAGAACAACTCGGACTCCCCTCTTCCGCCGAAGTCGTGTGCATCAGCGCGAAAATCGAAGAAGAGCTCGTGGACCTCGCGCCCGCCGACGCGTTCGCGTTCCTCGCCGACCTCGGCGTCACGTCGTCGGGCCTCGACCGGTTGATCCGCGCCGCGTACCGCGCACTCGGGTACATCACGTACTTCACCGCCGGCGTGAAGGAAGTCCGCGCCTGGAACGTGCTCCAAGGCTCGACCGCGCCGCAAGCGGCGGGCGTCATCCACACCGACTTCGAGAAAGGCTTCATCCGCGCGGAGACGATCGCGTACAACGACTTCGTGCAGTACGGCGGCGAGCAGAAAGTAAAGGAGGCCGGCAAACTCCGCCTCGAAGGAAAAGCCTACGTTGTGAAAGACGGCGACATGTTCAACTTCCTGTTCAACGTGTAACAAGTGATCAGAAGACGGTGGCCAGAGATCAGTTACTGTCATAATATGTAAAACTTATGTTGAATTTACCGTTTCAAAAACTAGGCATTTGGCAAAAATCGATGTCTCTCGCCAAAGATATTTTTGAACTAACGAAAAAGCTTCCGAAGGAAGAGACGTATGCACTTACATCACAAATCCGACGTGCAGCCTGCTCAGTACCGTCGAATATAGCCGAAGGAAGTCAGCGAGGAACATATAAAGACTTCGCTCACTTTCTGCATATTTCCAAGGGATCACTTGCTGAACTTGTAACACAGATAATCCTTGCAAAAGATTTCCGCTATATCAGCGAAGTTGAAGCAGATGAAATCTTAAAAAAGATAGATGAAGTTTCAAAAATGATATTTGCATTTCGACGGAAGCTCACATCCCCACGCAGCGACATG
>DALYDP010000006.1:2978-9303 GCA_031973095.1 Candidatus Peribacteraceae bacterium
ACTGCCCTCTGCCTACTGCCCACTACTATGCCATTCATCGCGCGACAAGAGACCTTCACGTGTGAACATTGTGGAAAACACGTGGAAGAGTTGGCACACGGAAGCTATCGGAACCACTGCCCTTTTTGTTTATGGAGCAAGCACGTCGACCGCGACGGCCCCGGCGACCGCGCATCGGCGTGCCTATCGTTGATGGAACCGATCGGCCTCGATTACCGCGGCAAGAAGGGCTGGATGATCGACCATCGATGCACAGCGTGCAGGAAACGCATCCCGAACATCGCGGCACCTGACGATGCGATTACGGAGTTTTCCACACGAAATCCACAGCAAGAGTGATTGTACAACGGTACACCATCGCGAATAACGGATAAGATTCGCACTTCTTCTTTTCATGCTGCGAAAAAATCAATGTCATGTTTGACCGATACAAAACGACTGAAGTACTAATGTGTTCAAGTATTTCCGCTGGGGCAAGGGCTATTTTCGCTATGGCCCTTGAACACAAAAGTACTACGGAGGTACGGTGCAGTCCTCATGCAGTGGCTCTTCCTCTTCGTCTGTTGCTTCGGAATCCTGTTCGTCAGCATCTAACGGCCGCTCACGCGTGGCCCGACAGTTGAGACACACACGACTCCGTCAGTGACATAGTTACCGGCACCTTCTCCCCCACGTTCCCTTCGGGCAGCAGCGTGAGGATATCTTCGTGCGTCGCGGGATCCGGCGACACCGCGAGCGTAAATTTCCCCTCTGCAATGGCGGCGCGCACCTCTTCCGATAGCTCGTTTGGTCTCTCCGCGACCGCGTCGATCCCCCCTTCTTCAAACGAACGCTCGACGGCGGCTTTTATTTTTTCACGCGCGGCTTCGTTCGATTCGAGCGCAAAGTGCAGCTCTGCCATCTCCTCCGCACGATCGAGCGCTTGCTCCAAATCTTCCGGACCTTTCACCTTCTCGCGCAAACGCTCATACGCTTCCGGGCTGCGGAGGCGCTTGATAATGCGTTGGCGCTCGGGCGAACCGAGCCGATCAAGGAAGGAATCCGACATGCATCCATCATACCTTTCGTACGGCAATGGCTGGAATAGCGAAAAGACATCGTCAGACATTTGTTCCAAAAACCACGCGACTGCCCCACAACCGAAAGCGCCCCGCTCACTCGAGCAAGGGCGCTTTATCAGCGGTGACGTTGGAATGCTCAGGAGCAACCGCTCGTGTTGCCACAATCGAGACATACCTCGCACGAACCGTTGCGCTTCATTTTCACGCTCGAACACGAGGAGCAGAGCGAGCCGGTGAAACCTTGGAGCTTGGCGAGTTCGGTTTTCGAGAGGGCGCCCTTCGTCGTTTCCTCGACCGTGACGGATACGTCCGTTTCGATCGTTTCCGTAAACACGGGGGCGCCTTCGTCGACCACCTGCAAGCGCATCGCGAACGCGTCCTTGCTCTTGGATCCCGTGCGGTACGACTCTTCCACGAGGTCGTGGTTGTGGATCTGCATGGCCTTCTCCTTCGTAAGGAACTTGAGGGCGAGCCAGCGGCCGAGGTAATCCATGAAGCTCTTCGCGATCGGGATCTCCTTGTTCGTGGTCATGCCCATGGGGTCGAAGCGCGAGTGCGCCATCTTGGTGCAGAGCACCTCGAGCGGCACGCCGTACTGCAGGTTCATCGACATGCTCGTGGCCCACATGTCCATCACGCCGGAGAGCGTCGAGCCTTCCTTGTTCATCTTGATGAAGATTTCGCCCGGGGAGCCGTCTTCGTACATGCCCACCGTGATGTAGCCTTCGTGGCCGGCGACGGAGAACTTGTGCGTCACGGACATGCGCTCGTCGGGGAGCTTCCTGCGGCGCGGCATTTCCTTGATGACGATCTTCTCGACGACCTGGACCTCGACCTTCTCCTTCTCCTCCTTCTTATCGGACTGCGTGTTGAGCGCCTGGCTCATCTTGCAACCGTCGCGGTAGAGGGCGTTGGCCTTGAGGCCGAGCTTCCAGCTGAGGAAGTACGCGTTCTTGATGTCCTCGATCGTCGCTTCGTTGGGCAGGTTGATCGTCTTCGAAATGGCGCCGGAAATGAACGGCTGCGCCGCGGCCATCATGCGGATGTGGCCTTCGCCGGAAATGAAGCGCTTGCCGAGCTTGCCGCACTTGTTGGCGCAGTCGAAACCGGCGTAGTGCTCGTGCTTGAGGTGCGGGGCGCCCTCGACCGTCAGACGGCCGCAGACCGCAAGGTTCGCCTCTTGGATCTGCTCGTCGCTGAAGCCGAGCTCCGTGAGCAGGTTGAACGTCGGGTCGGCGATCTGCGCATCGCTGAAGCCGAAACGCTTGAGAGCTTCGTCGCCGAGCGCGTGGCGGTTGAACGCGAAACTGAGTTCGAACACGCCCGAGAGCTGTTGTTCGATTTTGGCGATGTCGGCGTCGGTGAACCCCTTCTCGCGAAGGCTGGCGCGGTTCACGTGCGGCGTACCCTCGAGCGAGAGCGTGCCCATCACGTACCGCATGATGTCCTTCACCTGCACGTCGTCGTAACCGAGCGCATACAACGCCGGTTCCACCGACTGGTTGGCGATCTTCATGTACCCGCCGCCGGCGAGCTTCTTGAACTTCACGAGCGCGAAGTCGGGCTCGATGCCCGTCGTGTCGCAATCCATGGCGAGGCCGATCGTGCCCGTGGGCGCGATGACGGTTGTCTGGGCATTGCGGAAACCGTGTTCTTCGCCCATGGCGAGCGCGCGATCCCACGCCTCCTTGGCGGCCGTGAGCAAGTAGTCAGGAGTCATGGATTGATCGAGGCCGACGGGGGTCACGCGGAGCCCTTCGTATTCCTTGGCCTGCGCATCGTAGGCGGCGCGGCGATGGTTGCGGATGACGCGGAGCATGTGCTCGCGGTTACGCCCGTAGCCCGGGAACGGGCCATGGATACGGGCCATTTCGGCGGACGTCGCGTACGACTCGCCCGTGAGCATGGCCGTGAGCGCGCCGCAGATCGCGCGGCCCTTCTCGCTGTCGTACGGAATGCCCATCTGCATGAGCATGGCGCCGAGGTTGGCATAGCCGAGGCCGAGCGTGCGGTACTTGTAGCTGAGTTCGGCGATCTCCTTGCTCGGAAACTGTGCCATGAGCACGGAAATTTCAAGCACGATCGTCCAGAGACGGGCGGCGTGCATGTAGCGCTCAACCTCGAACGTGCCGTGTTCCTGATCGTAGAACTTGATGAGGTTCAACGACGCGAGGTTACACGCCGTGTTATCGAGGAACATGTATTCGCTGCACGGGTTGCTGGCGTTGATGCGGCCGTCGGACGGACAGGTGTGCCAGTCGTTGATCGTCGTGTCGTACTGCACGCCCGGGTCGGCGCACGCCCACGCGGCGAGGCCGATCTGATCCCACAGGGCGCGTGCCTTGAGCGTCTTGCACGCCTTGGCGGGGCGCTGTTCCTTGATCGCCTTCTTGCGTTCGGTGCGCCAGTACAAGTTCCAGTCGCCGTCCTGCTCGACCGCCTCGAAGAATTCGTGCGGAATACGGACGGAGTTGTTGCTGTTCTGACCCGACACCGTCTGATACGCCTCGCCGTTGAAGTCCGGGTCATAGCCCGCTTTCACGAGCGCCGCGACCTTCTTCTCTTCTTCGGACTTCCAGGTGATGAACGCTTCGATATCCGGATGATCGAGGTCGAGACAGACCATTTTCGCGGCGCGGCGCGTGGTGCCGCCGGACTTGATGGCGCCCGCGGCGCGATCGCCGATTTTGAGCCAACTCATGAGACCCGAGCTCGTTCCGCCGCCGGAGAGCGGTTCGCCGCGTCCGCGGAGATTCGAGAAGTTCGTGCCCGTGCCGGAACCGTATTTGAAGAGGCGCGCCTCGCGGACCCACAGATCCATGATGCCGCCTTCGTTCACCATGTCGTCGTCGACGCTCTGGATGAAACACGCGTGCGGCTGGGGGCGCGTGTACGCGTCTTCGCTCTTCTTCACTTCGCCCGTGACGGCGTCGCAGTAGTAGTGCCCCTGCGGAACGCCCGTGATGCCGTACGCGGTCTGCAAGCCCGTGTTGAACCACTGCGGCGAGTTCGGGGCCGCCATCTGGTGGATGAGCATGTACGAGAGCTCGTCCTCGAACGCCTGGGCATCCTGCGGCGTCGCGAAATAGCCGTGCGATTCACCCCAATACCTCCAGCAACCGGCCAAGCGACGGACGACCTGCTTCGCGGAGCGCTCCGGCCCCGTCACCACCTCGCCTTTCTCGTTCTTCACCACGTTGCCATGCTCGTCTTTCACCGGCACGCCCGCCTTGCGGAAGTACTTGCTGACCACGATGTCCGTGGCGACCTGGCTCCATGCCTTGGGGACCTCGGCGTCGACCATCTCGAAGACGATCGAACCGTTGGTATTCTTGATGCGGCTCGTACGCTTCTCATACTGCACCTCCTCAAGCGGATCGCTGCCCGGCGTCGTGAAGACGCGCTGGACGGACAATCCCTCTCCCTGGTTTTTGGACATGGACACGGGACGTGACGGCGAGGTGACGGGATTCATGGGTTTAGACGGGGAGTGGATGAAAATACCGTATATAGTGTCTCTGGGAAGGACAGACCCCAACATATGGGACGAATCAGGTTGTCACAAGAATCGCAAGAATCCGGATGCGCGAAAAAACGGAGGAGGGAAAGTGTCCGTCGGTTAGGCCAAAAGTTCAAATGTTTCTTTTTTTCGAAATGATGATTCCAGCACGTGTGTGGAAGAGTGAAAAGTGGGATTTTTTCCGGGTGTGAAGTGAGGGATACATGAAAATAATTCGTGAGCGAATTCCTAACAAAAAACATGCTCGTTACTTGTTGCTTCTTGCACCGACAGCCCCAACTTCTCTGTACGACACTACGTTCGACGCGCGTCGGAACGGGCTCAAGCACCCTTCGTCCGGCATTCCCGAAACGGGTGCTACACTGCAAGCCCATGCGGCGCATCCTCGTCGTGTTCAACCCCGTTTCCGGCCTGACGTTTCTGCGGCCGTCGCGTTCGACGATCCGCGCCGAATTGGAGCGCCATGGCGCCAAGGTCACCTGGATGGAAACCCGTGCGGACGGCAACGACGAGATCCGCGAAGCCGTCGCGAAGGAATTCGACCGGATCATCGTGATCGGCGGCGACGGCACCGTGCGCGAAATGGCGCAATTGCTGCTTGAATCGGGCAAGAAAACCCCCCTCGCGATCATGGCCCACGGCACGGGCAACATCCTCGCGTCGTCGCTCGGCATCCCCCTCTTCCCCCTGAGGCGCGCGGTGAAGTTCGCGCTGCGGGGCAAAGCGGACGACATCGACGTGCTGAAGATCAACGGATCGCGGATCAGCCTCATCGGCGCCGGCCAAGGCTACGACACCCTGTTCATCCAAGGCGCGACGCGGATCATGAAGCAACGCATCGGCCCGCTGGCTTACATCTGGTCGTTCATCCGCACGTTCCTCCCCTACCGTGGCCAGCGCTACACCATCGTCGTCGACGGCGTGCGTCACCAAACGGTCGGCAAACTCGTGCTCGCGTTGAACATCTTCAGCCTGATCGGCATCCCCATCGAACGGTCGGTCTCGGCCCACGACGGTCTCATCGACGTATTCGTGCTCAATCCGCGCACGATCTGGGAAACGCTGTGGACAGGCTTCGCGTTCGCGGCGAGACGACCCCGAAGCTCCATTCCGCGACTCCAAGCATTCCAGGGCAAGCGCGTTTCCATCCGCCAACGCAAAGGGTCGAATATCCAGATCGACGGCGAAATCTACGGCGACAAGCACCTCGACATCAAAATCCTGCCCGGCGCACTCTCCCTCGTGCACCGCAAGCCGTTCGACGGGCCACGGAAGCGTGCGTAGACTGCGCGCGCATGAACATCCTCATCATCGTCGGCGGCACCAGTAATCCCAGCAACAGCGAAACGCTCGCCGATGCGTTCGCCAAGGGCGCGGAAGAAGCGGGCGCGCAAGTGAGCAAAGTGCTCCTGCGGGACCTGACGATCGACCATTTCACGATCGAATGCTACGACCCGACCTATCCGCAGGAGAAAGACTTCTCCGAACTGCGGAAAAAAATCGAGGCGGCGGACGGCCTCGTATTCGCGTCGCCCATCTGGAACTTCGGTGTTCCGGGCAACCTCAAGAACCTCATCGACCGTTGCGGGTCGTTCGCGCTTGACCACGAACGCCGCATGAAGGCTACATGGAACGACATGCCGTTCTACCTCATCTTCACGGGCGGCTCCCCCATGTCCGCATGGACCGGACTCCTGCGCAAAACGACCAGCGGCGTGAAGATCGGCCTGCAGTACTTCGGCGG
>DALYDP010000006.1:9403-21350 GCA_031973095.1 Candidatus Peribacteraceae bacterium
TGATCGGATTTTTTCCCTTCCCATAGGGCTCATCCGATTTTTACGTTACAAATATTTCTGCAAAGCCGTGACCGGTTTTGGCAGCGGTTTTTCTTCGGCGATACGCTCCTGCTCCACGGGTTCCGGAGCGACCGCGACCTCCGTCTCCGTTGCAGGCTTGGGCAACATCCGATGATGACGATGCACATTAAGAAAACGACGGTAGCCTCCTTCGCCGTTCTCTAGGAAGTGCGCCACGCGCGTGACCGTCGTGGTACTCGCACCCGTTTCCTTGGCCACCTGCCTGTAGCTAAGGCCTTTACCGAGCAAGCGGGCGACTTCGAGACGTTCGCTCCATGCCTGGAGCTCGCTCAGCGTGGCGATGTCGCGCAAGAAGTTCGCCATGTCTTCATCCGTCTTGTTTGAGCGCAAGGCGATGCAGAGGTTCTTAAACCACGGCTCTTTGCGCCACGCGTCTTCGGTAAATCGTCGTTTCATAGGCCCTGCATCATAAACCGACCCGGTCGTCCGTACCAGCGTGCTACTACGGAAACCCGCCCTTTTCCCGCTTAATATGTTATTATGCCTATTATTGAAAAATAAGCAATTTTGTAGTATAATAATAGGAAATGAACATATACATACAACGAATCCTGGAAGTGCCGCGAGGCCGCGTGTTCACGGCCCTTGCCGCGTTCACGGCCGGGTCCATCGCCGGATATGTCATCGCGAAACCCCCTGTCATCCCCACATCGTGTTTGCGCGCGCATTTTTTGGAACGGAAGCTCTCATTCGAGGTAGCCCAACTCGATATTCCGGCCGTATCGTCGTCTACCTCATCCTCGAAAGCCGCACCCCTGCGCGCGGCTGCACCTGCCGAAGAATCGATCATCGCCGAACCAATGCCCATGGTCCCTTCGGCATCATCTGAAGCGTCCTCCGCCAGCCTTTCCACGTCTTCCGAAGCATCGTCATCCGTATCGTCCTTATCGGCCTCATCCGAAACATCATCGACCGATTCCGCTTCATCTTCCGCGTCATCCCGATCCGAATCGTCATCCTCCTCTTCCAGCGCCGCATCCGTCGAGAACGACGTTCCGGCATTCGAATACGCGGTATTCCCCGTCGCGCGCACGCCGAACTGGGGCGCCATGAAAACCCCCGCCGAATGGAACCGCTCCTACACGGAAATGAAACGTTCCGACTTCGTTCGCATTCCCGCCTACGACATGGAGATCCTCACGACGCCCATGAAGACGCTTCTGAAAGAACGAAACGACCCCGAAACGATCCGTGCCCTCACGGCCAAATTGTTCTATTCCACGCGCTTCTTCGGCACGTACGACCTCGACCAGGGCGAATTCACGGGTGATCACGCGGGCATCGACTTGAAAGTGCCGGAAGGTACGCCCGTGGCATCGATCGCGGGCGGCAGGATCTCGAGCGTGATCCGCGACGCTTCAGGCTTAGGCCTGCACGTGATCATCGAACACCGCCTGGGCGAGGAAACCTTCTACTCGATCTACGGCCACCTCAGCGCAGTCTCCGCGCGCGAAGGGCAAGACGTGGTTCCGGGACAAATGATCGCCCTCAGCGGCTCCACGGGCCGCTCCACGGCAGCACATCTACACCTCCAGATCGACCGTGGGGAGCCCGGCGAAATAGCCCACGAACCCTACTGGCCCGGCGACGTGCCGACCAAAACCGAAGCCGCGCGACACACCGTAAACCCGGTAACGTTCATCGCCGCGCACGCGCGCTAACGAAAAACGGCCCCCGAGGGGGCCGCGTTTCGTTGGTTCGATGCGGGATTATTTCTGGGTCAACACGACGTCCTGCTTCAGGGCGTAGCCCGCAGGCAACAGAAGCATGGCCTGGTCGCGCTTCCACGTGAAGTAGGTCGAAAGGTCGGGGTGACGCCAGACGTCCTGCGTGTGGTAACGGGAACAGCTGTTGCCATAACCGTCGTCGTCGCGGTCCGGGTTGTTGCGGATATCCTCGAGCGTCGCCGTGCCGCGGATGCACTTGTTCCACGTGTCGTTGGATGACACGGGGAATCCGAGGGCATCCACGCGGAAGGCGATCGGCTTCGGCAGAGGCTTCGTACGAACGATGTCCAGCGGGCAAATGGAGCCCGTCTTCAGCTCTTCGGCGATCGCTTCCACGCTGTGCGGCATTTTCATGGCAAGCTGTTCTGCTACCCACGTACGAACGGTGGAAGTGGCGTCGTCCTCCAGCGCCTTACGTAGGCGGCAAACCACGTCCGTCTCTTCTTCCGTGAATTCTTCCTCACCGGGACCACCGAAGCCGCCGGGGGGCACGTCGCCCGCTTCCCCGTCGCCGCCGAAGAGCGCGATGAGGCTGCGAAGCACGTTCGTGCGGCTACCGCGGTACGAACCATTCGATTGGTTGCCATCCGTATCCTCGTCATCATTCTCCGGTTGCGCTTCTTCACACGCATCGCCCGTGCCGTTCTCGTTCTCGTCGGACTGGTCCGGGTTGAACGTCACGGGGCAGTTGTCGGGGCCAACGCATGACGTAACGGGAGTCGTGATGCAGCTATCGGGCTGAGGAATGCACATCGGTGCTCCCGGAACGCAGATGGACGGTCCGGGCGAGCACTCTTCTCCGATACATACGTCAGGACCGGGAGTGCACACGTCGGGTCCGGGAGTGCAAAGGTCGGCAACGGGCGTGCAGACCGTCTCCATGTACGTGGAGCACGACAGCACATCGGGGATGCGATCCTCATCAGTATCAACGTTCTCGACTGACGACACGCTCGACGACGAAGAAACCGACGAGAAACTGGAAGACGAAGCCGGAGTATCACCGCACTCACCGTCGTGGAGGCCATCGATCGTGCCGATCGAGAGGGCGGCGGAGTACACGCGCACATCATCGAGGTATCCGGCGAACGCCTGCGCGCCGGCGACGGAGCGATAGCCGATCTCAAATGCCTGGGTGTTCGAGATGGACGCTGCGGCGAGGGTGTCTTGCGACGACGTACCCGTCACGTCGGACCCGTCGACGTAGATGCGGACGCCGGCGGCGTTCCCCGAACCGTCGTAGGCGAAAGCGACGTGGGACCACTGGCCTGGCGTCAATGAGACGACCGAAGGAACAACGGAGTACGCGTTGTTCGCGTAGTCATTGATGAGCCACACCTCGGGGAAGCCATTGTTGAGCGTGAACAGGTATCCAGAGCGGGCGGCGGTCGTATCATCGATCTTATGCACGATGGTCTGGTACCCGCCGAACGACGTGGGCTTCGCCCATGCCGTGACGGAGAAGGACGTATTCGTGCTGAACGACAATCCCGTCGTATCGGTCACGGTCACGACGTCGTTCGATCCGTCGAAGAACATGGAGTTCGGATCAACGAAATCGACGGAAGGTGCGGAGACGTTCCAAAAAGCGCCGCTGATGTTGCCATTGTTCTGATAGCTCGTGGAATCGATGGCGAAGGCCGATTCGCCATCCTCATCAAACTTCCAGTACGCAACGAGCGTTTCGTCGCTCGGAACACAGGCACTTGCCTCGGAGCTGGACGATGACGATTCGCTCGACGAGGATTCCTCGCTGGAGGACGAACTTTCGCTGCTGGACGAAGAAGAACTCACGACGCTGGAGCTGCTGGACGACGAGCTTGCGACGTCGCAGGCGTTACCGACGCCGTTCTCGTTCGAGTCGGCCTGATCGGTGTTCGCAACGAGGGGGCAGTTGTCGGAACCGTCGTTCACCGTGTCGTTATCATCATCCGCGTCGCACGCGTCCCCCTCGGCATCCTCATCATTATTTGCCTGATCGGCGTTCGCAACGAGCGGGCAGTTATCCATCGCGTGCGGAATACCGTCGGAATCATCCACGCTCGTTTCGCAGTTGATGACGGTGTTATTACCGCCGGTACCCACGGGATCGCAGAAGTCGATGTCCGCACCGCCATCGAAGTGATCGTTGCCGGTACCGCCGGTGATCGAGTCATTGCCGGCGCCGGACTGAATGCGCGTACCGGAAGATCCGTTCGTGCCGTTGCCGAGCACGATCGTATCGTTACCGGAACCCGTCACGACGTTATCGTTGCCGCTGCCACCCGTGACGGTGTTGTTGCCGTCGCCGGCATTCACGTTGTTGGTGCCGCCGTTGACGTTGATGACGTCATTGCCGTTCCCGGTCGTCACCGTGTCGTTACCCGAACCGCCAAACACGGTGTTGTTTCCCGTACCGGCATTGATGGTATTCGTGCCGTTCCCGGCGTCGATCCAATCGTCGCCGCCAGTCGTGGTGATCGTATCGTTGCCGTTGCCGCCGCAAATAGTGTCGTTGCCGCCGTTACCGTTGATCGTATCCGTTCCTCCTCCACCGTAAATGACGTCGTCACCGGCCGTTCCGTTTAAGGTGTTATTACCGGACGTTCCAACAATGGTGGCAGACAAACCGTTGCACGTTTCACCGGCAGCGATGACCGGCATGATGCCGAACACCATGGAGCCAAGCGCAAGCTGCGCCGTGAGTGTCGCAAACGACATGCGCGCACCGAATTTCTGAACCGAAGACCGGGAACCCATAGGTAGTAGGGAAGGAAACGAAAAGTACCGACATATAGTACGGATCGCACACTATAACACAAGCTTTTTACACGTAAAATTTGACGTTATTGGCAAAACAGCCACTCACTACCCGCTACCCGCTAATCGCTAACCGCTACCCGCTTCTTTCGCAGCAATTCAACTTTTGAGATGTACTACGTCTCGAAACAGATCCTCCTCCGGCGGGAACATTGCCTCTTATCAAACCAAACGAACAGCAGCAGAGCGGCCGCTTGATCAAACCCTCCGCCCTTTGCGCCGCCTCCAATACATCCACCCGAGGAACGCAACGACCATGACGCCGATCACGATCTGGATGATCGACTCGATGCCGTCGAGCCCATCGACGAGCGCATGGTATGCCGCAACGCCGCTGAAACCCACGTACAGATAAAAGAAATCGCGGACGACCGTTCCGACGATCGTGGCCACCACATAGATGGGGAACGACACGCGGACAATGCCCGAACCCACGGACACGACGGCGCTCGACATGATCGGGAGCGCGCGCAAGAAGGTGAGAGTGAACAAGCTATGCCAGCCCGTGCCGATGCGCGCGCTCAACGTCTCGACATCTGCGTTCGTAACGCCGAATGCGCGGCCGAATTTCTCCACGAACACGTTGCCAACCACGTACGCCACGCCGTACACGAGGAGCGCGCCGAGCGTCTTGCCCGCGGCGCCGATACCCGAGAGCACGAACAGGTACGCGAACGAATGGCCATGTGAAGCGGCGAGCGAACCCGCGAGCGTCATGACGATGGGCGACGGGATGGGGGCGACGATTTCCTCGATGAGGGAACCGAGGAACGTGAATGCCTCGACCGACATGGAATCGGCGAGGGACACGAGGGACTGCGTGAAGGCGTCGAACATGGGGGCGGGTGAAGGACAGAAGTATACAGAGAAGGCTGCGGGATCAAAAAAAGGAGACCCTGGCGGATCCCCTTTTTCGATGTCGCGGAATGCTTAGGCGCGGGACGGAGAGACTCCGGCGCGGGCGGCGATGATCTCGTCGGCAACGTTGCGCGGGACCTTGGCATAGTGCGCCGGTTCCATGGCGTAGCTCGCGCGACCCTGCGTCTTGGAACGGAGGTCCGTGGCGTAGCCGAACATCTCGGAGAGCGGCACCTGGGCGGAGACCACCTTGGCCGTGCCGCGCTCGGTCTGGCCGAGGATGAGGCCGCGTCGCGAGTTGAGGTCGCCCATCACGTCGCCGAGGTAGCTCTCGGGGCAGGTCACTTCGACCTTCATGATCGGCTCGAGGATCGCGGGTTCCGCCTTCTTGGCTGCTTCCTGGAAACCGATCGACGCGGCGAGCTTGAAGGCCATTTCGTTCGAGTCAACGTCGTGGTACGAACCGTCGAGCAGTTCAACCTTCACGTCCACCACCGGGAACCCGGCCTGGATGCCGCGGCTCATGCCCTCCTGGAAGCCCTTGTCGCACGGTGCGATGAACTCGCGCGGGATGCGTCCGCCGACCACCGAGTTGACGAACTCGTAGCCCTTGCCCGGCTCCTGCGGGAACAGCTTGAACACCACGTGTCCGTACTGGCCGCGGCCACCGGTCTGCTTGGCGTACTTGTGCTCGCCCTCCACTTCCCTGCCGATCGTTTCGCGGTAGGCGACCTGCGGCTTGCCGGATGTCGTTTCGACCTTGAACTCGCGGCGCATGCGGTCGACGATGATTTCGAGGTGGAGTTCGCCCATGCCCGCGATGATCGTCTGTCCGGTTTCGTCGTTCGTGAAGGTGCGGAACGTCGGGTCTTCTTCCGCGAGCTTGGAGAGGGCGATACCCATTTTCTCCTGGTCGCCTTTCGTTTTCGGTTCCACGGCCATGGAGATGACCGGCTCAGCGAAGGTGATGGACTCGAGCTGCACCGGCTTGTCGTCGGCGCAGAGCGTGTCGCCCGTGCGGGCTTCCTTCAAGCCGATGGCGGCGCCGATGTCGCCGGCGCGGATTTCGGGGATCTCTTCGCGGGAGTTGGCGTGCAAGCGGACGATGCGGCCGATACGTTCGCGGTTGCCCGTGCGCGGGTTGAGGATGGCCGTGCCGCTCTTGAGCACGCCGGAGTACACGCGGATGAACGTGAGGCGGCCGACGAACGGGTCGGTCGCGATCTTGAACGCGAGGGCCGCGAGCGGCTCGTCGTCGCTGGCTTTGCGCTCGGTTGGCTCGCCCGTGTTCACGTCGGTGCACTTGATGGACGGCACGTCGAGCGGCGACGGCAGGTAGGCGACCACGGCGTTGAGCACGAACTGCACGCCGATGTTCTGCAGCGAGGAACCGCACACCACCGGGTAGAGCTTGCCGGCCACCGTGGCGGCGCGCAGACCCTTCACGAGCTGTTCGTCGGTGAGGGCGCCGTTCACGAGGAAGTCGTCGATGAGGTCGTCGTTGGCTTCGGCCACCTTCTCCATGAGCACGGCGCGGTATTCGAGCACGTCGCTCTTCATGTCTTCGGGAATTTCCACTTCCTCGATCTTCTCGCCGGACTTGCCGGAGAACGTGAACGCCTTCTTCTGCACGAGGTCGACGATGCCCTTGAACTCGCTCTCCTGCCCCATCGGGAGCTGGATGGCGACGGCCTGCGTGCTGAGACGCTCGTGGACGGACGTGAGCGACATGTAGAAGTCGCCGCCGGTCTTGTCCATTTTGTTCACGAAGGCGATGCGCGGCACGTGGTACTTGTCGGCCTGGCGCCACACCGTCTCGGACTGAGGCTCGACGCCCTGGGAACCGTCGAACACGACGACGCCGCCGTCGAGGACGCGCAGCGAGCGCTCCACTTCGGCCGTGAAGTCCACGTGGCCGGGAGTGTCGATGAGGTTGATCGTGATGTCCTTGGGCTCGGGACCTTCGCCCGGCACCGGCGCGTGCCAGTGGCACTGCGTGGCGGCGGCCGTGATGGTGATGCCGCGCTCCTGTTCCTGCTCCATCCAGTCCATCGTCGCTTCGCCTTCGTGCACTTCGCCGATCTTATAGTTCTTACCCGTGTAAAAGAGGATGCGCTCGGACGTCGTCGTCTTGCCGGCGTCGATGTGCGCGATGATACCGATGTTACGTACGTGCTTAAGATCCATAAGGAAGTGAGAAAAGAAGGGCCTATGCCTCGGCGTAGCCCGCAGGCGAAGCCGGGCAAAAAAGTACGGAGAGTCTAGGGAACCGACCCAGCGAATGCAAACGGATGTGGCGGTTTACGCCGTTTCGGGCAGCGGCAGCACCGGATACCCGGCGTCGGCCATCACCCGGAAATACCAGACGAGGTATTCGTGCGGGTTGGCGGGCAACTCCTTCAGCCACGCCCAATCCGACGATTGGTCATCGAGAACGATATTCGGCGCCATTCCCGACTTGAGCGTCATATACGCGGCGCCTCCCCAATAGTGCACGTGGTCGACCCCCTCCCCGTAGCGCTTCAGTGCATGCTCCGCATCCATGTGTTTCACGTGAAAAATCTCCTCGTTATGCCTGTCGGAAATATGCCGGAGGTCGTACGACTCGGGCTCGAGCCCGATTTCCTCGCGCGCCAGCCTGTGCACGGCGTGCAGTTTCGTTTCGCCGTTGCGGATACGCCCGCCCGGTACCCACCATTGGCCCTTCGCGGGTTCGTTGGCACGCAAAAGGAACAGGAACGCGCCGTTACCATCGTTGATCAACAAATTAAACGACGGGGTTACGCCGTGGCGGACCATCCCCTTCCATAAGTCATCGGGCATCGTTTTCTTTTCGGGTTTCGTCATGGCGCCATCGAAGCAGAGAACGCACACCCGCGGAAGCTCAAGCGGCCAAACCGCTGTTGCCCAACCAGGCGGAGACTTCCGACCGCACGCGCGTGAGTAGGGTCTCCGGAAACAAATCTCCTCCCGCCAAGTGCTCCTGGATATCGGCATCCATGCGCTCCAAGATCTCTTTCACGCATCTCTCCCGATGATCCGCAACCAAATCCGCGCGCGCATCGACTTCCAATTCCACGATCTGGCGGAAGAGCTTGTCTCCGAGCTGCGGGTGGTGGGTCATGAGGTGTTTGTGTGGGGAAATGTTGGACATACATTATACTCACGGATCGTTTCATGTCAATGGTCAAACACATCTTTTTTGGCTGCAGAAAGCCATATAAAAAAATATATATCATACTCGAAACACATCGAACGACCCCATCACCGGATGGAAACTACGCCCCACGAAAAAAGGCGCCAATGAGCGCCTTTTTCGAATGAAGACATGTTAGATGACCTTGAACGCGCCGTTCTTGATTTGCAGGCTGCCACGGTCCTGCGAAGGCATGGCGTTGATCCACCTGTTCATGACGAGTTCGGACTGCTCGCGCGTGACGGCGACTTGGTTGCGATCGGCCGACGGATTGCGGGCGTTGTCGACGACGGCGTTCACGCTGCGCAAGAGCTGCTTGCGCTGATTCACGAGACCGTCCACTTCGTCCTTGAACGCCTTCTCCGCAACGGGATCGAACGGCGTCGATCGCTGATCGTGCTCCTGCTTAAGCGTCTTAATGCGCTGGTTGATCGAAACGACCTGACGCACCAATTCCTGGCCTTCCTCCTCCCACCCGCGCTGCTCTTCCTTCTTTTCGGGAGCCTGCGCGGCCGGCGCTTGGGGTGAGCCCTGGGGACCGAAGTTATTGTTCACGACGACCGTCGGGACGACGGAAGATGTCTTTTGTGACCCCTGCTTCTTCAACTCATTTTGAAGACGCAACACAATCGAACGGAGCTCATCAACCTCCGCTTGCACGGCGGGATCCTCATTGTCTTTATTCGCCTTGCCAAGCATCACGAGCGCGTTGATAAGCCTGGCATACGGTACGGTATGAAGGAGCGTTTCGTCACGAAGCATCGGAAGGATTGACGACAACGTTTCACGCGCCTGACTTCCCACCTGCTTCAGATCGATCTCCGCCGCGGTCGCTTCCACAGCCTGCCGCAACGTATGAACCTTTTCTTCAATAACCTGCACAACCTCCAACCCCTTGCGATTCAACATCTGATCCATCTGCCGAAACGGACTTGCATTAGTTCGATCGACATCGGAACGAAGACCATCAACATGCTTGGCAATGGACTGCATACGCTTCGCTGCACTTGCCTTCGGATCGACGACGCCATGACGCTCCGGAAGAACGTGCTGACTTTCGGCATTCTGCATTCCCTCGTTCGGGGTGTGCGGCATATATGGAATTGGTATGTATATAAATTGTTTTCGATAACATTATATCACTTTTTTATGTTTTTTACAATACATACGAAAAAGGCGCTCATTGGCGCCCTTTTCGTTGAATGCATTGGTTGATTACCCCCTGCTTGGCCATCCCTCGGCAAGCTCGGGATGACATCGTAGGAATCCCAAGGCCTTAGCCTTGTTTAGCCAAGTGAGCGAACGCTTTATTCGCTTGAGCCATCTTGAGCACGTCGAGCTTCTTCTTCACGGCGCCGCCCTGTTCGGCGGAAGCATCGAGCAGCTCCATGGCCAACTTCTGGGCCATCGGGATGCCCTTGCGCTCGCGCGCGGCGGAGAGGATCCAACGGACGGCGAGCGTCTGCTGGCGCTTGGGGTTCACTTCGGTCGGCACCTGGTACACCGAACCGGCCACGCGCTTGGGGCGGACCTCGATGAGCGGGGTGGCGTTGAGGAGGGCTTTGTTGAACACATCCATCGGCTGTTCCTTCGTGCGCGTTTTGATAACTTCCATCGCGTCCGCGAAGATGCGACGCGCGGTGTTCTTCTTTCCGCCGATCATGATGCAGCACACGAACTTTTCGATCGTGGGGTTGCTGCCTTCCGGCATGTAGGGTTTGACGGGCTTGGCCATGGGGACGAGAGAGTAAAGAGAGGAGTGTAGAGGATAGTGGTGATGGGCGGAGAGCGAGGAATCTATTTTCTAGCCTCTGCTCTCTCATTGTTACGCTTTGGGCTTGCGGGCGCCGTAGCGGGAACGTCCCTGCTTGCGGTTGCGGACGCCTTCCGTGTCGAGGATACCGCGGATGATGTGGTAGCGGACACCCGGGAGGTCTTTCACGCGGCCGCCGCGGACGAGGACGACGCTGTGTTCCTGGAGGTTGTGACCCTCACCCATGATGTAGGCCTTCACTTCGTGACCGTTCGTCAGGCGAACGCGGGCGATTTTGCGGAGGGCGGAGTTCGGCTTCTTCGGCGTCATGGTCGTGACCTTGAGGCACACGCCGCGCTTGAACGGGGCGCCTTTCGGCAACGGAACGGGGCGCATCTTGAGGGCGTTCCAGGTGTACTGGAGAGCCGGAGATTTGCTCTTCGTGCGCTTATTCTTGCGCGGACGACGGATGAGCTGGTTGATGGTAGGCATAGATGGAGTGCGGGGATCCTACGGAAGGGCTGGGTTGAAGTAAAGGGTCAAATACGGGAATTAGGCGTCCTTGTGGTTGGGCTTCTCGCTGCCGTCGAGGTTGAAACGGTTGCGGTACACCTCGCCCGTGGGGATGAGGCGACCGATGATGACGTTTTCCTTGAGGCCCTTGAGCAGGTCCACGCGGCGGGTCGTGGCGGCGTCGACGAGGACGCGGATCGTTTCCTGGAAGGATGCGCCCGAGAGCCAGGATTCCGTAGCCAACGCCGCGCGCGTGATGCCGAGGAGGAGCTGCTCGTACGTCGCGGGCTTCGACTTGCCCTTCGTCTTCTTGGCGCGGCGCTCGTTCTCGTAGTCGACCTCTCCCTTGTCCACGATCTCGCCCGGCAGGTACTCGGTGTCGCCGGCGTCCGTGATGCGGATCTTGGAGAACATCTTGCGAACGATGATCTCGAGGTGCTTGTCGTTGATCGTCTGGCCCTGCGAGGCGTAGATGTGCTGCACTTCCTGGATGACGTAGTGCTGCACGGCGTAGACGCCGCGCTTGGCGAGGAGGTCCTGGAGGTTGAAGTGGCCCATGTTGATCGGATCGCCGACTTCGATCTTGGCACCCGACTTCATGAGGATCGATTCGCGGCCGTCGAACTGGTACTCCTTCTCGAGGAGGCCGACGTGGCGGACCTTGATGACGCCGTCGACGATGTCCGTGACCTTGCCCGCGTACTCGGAGCGGAGGACGGACTTGTCGTACTTCGACTTGGCGAGGATCGTGCGTTCTTCGACTTCGTCGCCCTTGGAGACGACGGTTTCGAAGCCCGGCTGCAGGTGGTAAGAGTCTTCGCCGGATTCCTCTTCGCTGACCGTCACCGTCGTCTTGCCGCCGCTGTGGCTGACTTTGACGACGCCCGTGAGGTCGGAGAGCTGGGCGGACGTGCGCGGGTTGCGCGCTTCGAACAGTTCTTCCACGCGGGTGAGACCCTGCGTGATGTCGGCGCCTTCTGCGACGCCACCCATGTGGAACGTGCGCATGGTGAGCTGCGT
>DALYDP010000006.1:21450-26198 GCA_031973095.1 Candidatus Peribacteraceae bacterium
TGTCGGCGCCTTCTGCGACGCCACCCATGTGGAACGTGCGCATGGTGAGCTGCGTGCCCGGTTCGCCGATGGACTGAGCGGCGATGATACCGACCGGCGTGCCGATCTTGACCGTCTTGTTGTTGCCGAGGTCGCGGCCGTAGCACTTCACGCAAATGCCCTGGCGCGTCTTGCACGTCATGACGGAGCGCACGGCGACGGATTCGATCTTGGCGTCGTTGATGGCGTCGATAATATCGGCGTCGATCTCCTGATCGCGCTTCGCGATGACCGTGCCGCCGGCCGTGATGTCCTGGGCCACCGTGCGGCCGAAGATGCGGACGTCGAACTTCTCGCCGATCTTGTCGGAGTCGGCGCGGGTGATGACGTGGGCCTTCTCCGTGCCGCAGTCCTCTTCGCGGATGACGGTGTCCTGCACGGCGTCGACGAGGCGGCGCGTGAGGTAGCCGGCTTCGGCGGTCTTGAGGGCGGTGTCGGACTTACCCTTGCGTCCACCGTGCGTGGCGATGAAGAACTCGAGCACCGAGAAGCCCTGCTTGAGGTTGGACTTGATCGGGAGCTCGATGGTGCGGCCGGACGGGTTGGCAACGAGACCCTTCATGGCGCCGAGCTGGGCGACCTGACCCCAGTTACCGCGGGCGCCGGAGTCGATGACGTACGTGATGTCGTTCTCCGGGACCTTGAGGAATTCCTCCACCATGAACTTGGATACTTTCGCCTTCGTCTCGGCCCACACGCGGATGGCGTGCGTGTAACGCTCGTCGGCGGTGATGAAGCCCTTCCAGAAGAAGTTGTTGATCTGCTTCACGCGTTCGTTGGCTTCGTCGACGAGCACGTCGTACTCCTTCGGCACGATGATGTCGGACGCGGCGATCGACACGCCCGAGAGCGTGGCGTACTTGAAACCGACGTCCTTGATGCGGTCGGCGAAGTTCACGGTTTCGTCTTCGGCATGCAATTCGAGACACTTGGCCAAGATCTTGGAGAGCTCTTTCTTCGTCATCGCCTTCGTGATGTGACCGAGGCCGGACGGCATGATCTCTTCGAAGCGGAGGCGCCCCACGGACGTGTCGATGATCTCGGTGCCTTCGCCATTCTGCTTCGGCACGCGGACCTTCACCTTCGCCTGGAGGTCGACCACCTCGTGGTTATGCGCGAGGAAGGCTTCGTCGGGCGAGCCGAACACCATGCCCTCGCCCTTCTTGCCGTCGTGCACCTGCGTGAGGAAGTAGCAACCGAGCACCATGTCTTGGACCGGGTTGATGATCGGCTCGCCGGCGGAGGGCTTGAGCACATTGCGGTTGGCCGCCATGAGCGTGCGAGCTTCGTCCTGAGCCTTCTCGGAGAGCGGCACGTGGACGGCCATCTGGTCACCGTCGAAGTCGGCGTTGAAGGCCGTACACGCGAGCGGATGGAGCTGGATGGCGAGACCTTCGATGAGGGTCGGCATGAACGCCTGGATACCGAGGCGGTGGAGCGTCGGGGCGCGGTTGAGGAGGACGTGCTTGTTCTTGATCACCTCTTCGAGGATGTCCCACACTTCTTTGGCACCGTCCTGGATGAGGCGCTCCGCGGCCTTCACGTTGTGCGCGAGTTCGCGGCGGATGATCGTGCCGATGACGAACGGCTTGAAGAGCTTCATCGCCATTTCCTTCGGGAGGCCGCACTGATTGAGCTTGAGGTGCGGACCGGCCACGATGACGGAGCGTCCGGAGTAGTCGACGCGCTTACCGAGGAGGTTCTGGCGGAAGCGGCCCTGCTTGCCCTTCAACATGTCGGAGAGCGAGCGGAGCTTGCGGCGGTCGCCGGCGGTGAAGAGCGTCTTGCCGCCGCGGGCGGAGTTGTTGAGGAGCGTGTCGACGGCTTCCTGCAACATGCGTTTTTCGTTGCGGTTAATGACTTCCGGCGCGCCGATGCTCATGAGCTTCTTGAGGCGCGAGTTGCGGTTGATGACGCGGCGGTACAGGTCGTTGAGGTCGGACGCGGCGAAGCGGCCGCCGTCGAGCTGCACCATCGGGCGCAGGTCCGGCGGGAGCACCGGGAGGCGCGTCGGGATCATCCACGAGGGATCGATGCTGGCCTTCGTGAGCGAGTTCACGAACTTGAGGCGCTTCATGACTTTCTTGAGCTTCTGGCCCGAGGACTTCTCGCGCTCCGTCTGGAGATCGACCGCAATCTGTTCGAGGTCTGCGGCGGCGATCACTTCTTTGAGCGATTCGGCTCCCGTACCGGCGCGGAACACGTGGCCGAACTTCATGTTCATCTCGCGGAACTTCAGCTCGGAGAGCACGGCTCCGGAGTGCAGGTTCTTGAGGTCGTCGAGCGCTTCCTTGTGGTTGCCCTTGAGCGAATCGAGCTTCTCGGCGTGGTCCTTGTCGAGGGCGTCGAGCTGGGCGCGCGTGGCGTCGCTCTCTTTGAGCTGCGTTTTGGCTTCCTCATACTCACGGAGCACCGTCTTGCGGCGGTTTTCCATGGCGGTCATGAGTTCCTTCTCCGCCTCTTTCTTCATCTCTTCGTTCACCGTGATCACGATGTACGCGGCGAAGTAGACGATCTGTTCGAGCGTCTTGATGGGCAAATCGAGGAGGAGGCCGATGCGGGACGGCGAGGAACGGAGGAACCAGATGTGCGCGATCGGCACGGCCAAGTTGATGTGGCCCATGCGCTCGCGGCGGACGATGCTGCGCGTGACTTCCACGCCGCACTTCTCGCACACGACACCCTTATAGCGGATGCCTTTGTACTTGCCGCAGAAACACTGGAAGTTCTTGGTGGGTCCGAAAATGCGCTCGCAGAAGAGGCCGTCCGGTTCGGCGCGCTGGGTGCGGTAGTTCACGGTTTCGGCCTTGGTCACTTCGCCGCGGCTCCATCCGAGGATGTCGTCGGGGCTGGCGACCGACAGCGAGATCGCGTCGAAGGAGTCGGTTGCTGAGGTCTGTTGCTGCGGGGCGGCCATAGGACGGAGGACGGAGAAAGTAGAAAGTAGAATGTAGAATGTAGCGGGTAGCGAGTGGTACGATTTTTGGCTTGTGTTAGCCGCTAAACGATACTCGCTATCATTCGTGCAAACGCACGAAGTTCCGCCGCTCCCCTGCTCGTTTCGTCTGAAAACGAGAGGGCAACGTCGGTGAATGTGTCGAAAGTATACGCGAAAAGACCCCGACTGCAAGCCCTGCGGCATCGCAGGACGCACGACCAGCATGCCGTGTGCTCGTCGATTGGATTATTTCTTCTCCACTTTGGCCGCGACCTTCTCAAGCAACTGCTGAACGCCCTTGAGCAATGCATCCGGCTTCGTGAGCTTTCCCGACACGGGATCGATTCCAAAATCCGCCGTATTCGTGATCCCCTGATCAGTGAAGGCTTTCTGAACGTCGACCGTCCCGACGCCATTGAGATGCACTTCCACATCTATGCCGTTGGCAGCGAGCGATGCGTTGTTGGAATTGAGCAAGCGCTCAACCGTTTGCAGGTCAGTCTTCACGTCCGCGTCCGTCGTCTTCTCAATCACGGACATCAGGCTTGCGCGCATCGCGGCACGGCTGACGTTGAAATCCGTGACGGATTGTTTCGCCCCGTCTTCGACGTCCTTGATCGTCTTCAGGTCGGCTTCGACCTTCGCAACGTCAGCGTTGAGCGACGCGAGCTGCTGCTCCGCGGCTTTCACAGCGCCTTCCGCCATCGTCACGCGTGCTTCGGCTTGGCGGACGGCTTGCTGCTTCGCCGAATTCTCCTTGTCCGTTTCGAGCGCCGTCTTCGCATTCGAGAGGGCGAGCTGCTCGTTACCGAGAGCGGTCTTCGAGGCGGTCACCGCGGTCTCAAGCGGTCCCTTCTGTGTTTTCATGACTGTCAGCTTCGCTTCTTTATCTAGTCGAAGCATCGCAACGCTGTTCTTGCCCGCATCCTTCATCATGCGCTGCACGGTTTCGCGCTTTCCTTGCGGCGACATCGACGACTTCTCGGGGCCGCCTTTCTCCGTCGCGGCGACCGTCGGCGATACGATGCCCTTCAGCACGTTCTGCATTTGCGCGAATGCCTGAAGCAGCACGGCGAGCTTTTCACCCAGGCCTGCGTTCGGGTCGTTGATCGTCGCGCTCATGCGCATGAACGCGGCATCGAGCTGGCCACCGGGACCCTTGGCTTCGATCGCGGAAAGCTGCGCATCCGATTCCGTACCGGCGGCTGCGACTGCGTCCAGATGCGGTTTCATTGCGGCTTCCGCGTTCTTCGTCGCGGCGGCGACATCCGTCTTGTCGACCGTGCCACTCGCATTGGCGGCCTCCACGCCATACGCAGCGAACTCTTCCTCCGTCGGCGTGTTGCCGGCGTCCATTTTCGCCTGCAAGGCCTGGAGCCCCTTCAGTTTCGCCTGGAGCGTTTTCAGTTTTTCACCATGAAACCGCATCCGCTCCTGCGCCATGCGGAAGGTCGCCTTCGGATCCGGCGTGGACGGGGCTTTTTCGCCCTTCGCTTCCGCGGGGGGCGGTGCCTGGGCACCGGTCTCTTCGCCCGCCATGCGGAGCAAACGCGCCTCATGGAAGAGTTGCCTGCAGGACGGGAAGAGAAAGTGCATCATGCGGACAGGATGGAAGATTCAAGGACCGACATGTCGACCGCCTCTTGCTCGCGACTGGCGGCCTCGGCCTGCTTCAAGCTATCGGACTTGAACGCCTGCACGCCGCGCTCGAGCGCAGCCATTTCTTCGGCGGCGCGGCGATCGAACTCTTCGAATGCGGCGTCGTACCGCG
>DALYDP010000007.1:0-4502 GCA_031973095.1 Candidatus Peribacteraceae bacterium
ATCATGAGCGGCAGCATGTAGAGCATCATCTTCTGCTGCATATCCTGCGGGTTATCGGCCTGCTTCACTGCTTCGTCGATCTTCTTCGCCTTCTTCTTGTCGGCGATGTAGAACGTGAGCTTCATCTGGATGAACTGCAGCACCACGAGCAGCGGCGCGAAGAACCACGGGTACGTGGCCGTGAGATCGAGACCGAGGAACGCCGTGTCGAACGTCCAATCGAGCGTGCCGAACCAGCCGTAGAGCACGTGCGTGGAAAGGGCCAAATCCTGCGTGTCGCGGATGACGTGGTAGAGCCCGATGAGCACCGGGAACTGGAGGAGCAACGGGAGGCACGATTGGAACGGATTGATGTTGTTCTGCTTCCAAATCTTCATGATCTCCTGGTTCATCTTCACCGCGTCGTCCGCGTGCTTCTTGCGGAGGGCTTCGATCTGCGGCTGGAGGAGCTGCATCTTCTTCTGGCCCTCGAGCGAGTGCTGCGTGGGGATGAAGAGGACGAGCTTCACGGCGAGCGTGAGGAGGATGATCGCGAGGCCCAAATCATGGCCCGGGATGATCGACCCCATGAGCACGAGGAAGTTCAGGAACGGGCGGGTGATGAACGTGGCATAGGCTTTGCCGAACATTCCTTGAGGCGCCACCTGGGCCTTCACGGAGTGCGTCACGGAGCCCGACGCGCTCTCGGTCGTGATCGTGAGTTCATACAGGCCATTCTGGGCGAATGCGACGTATTTCCACGGTGCGAGCGTGATCTGGGACGACTCCCCTGCCGGGACGGCGGAGGGCTCCACGCATTCCACCACCGGCTCGCCGGCGTTCACCGGGGTGCCGGAGCCGGACTCCGTCGCGCCGAGGAAAGCGATCGCGACGGGCGGGTTCGGACACGTGACGGGGAATGTCAGTGCGGACTGGGTGTTGTTCTTCACCACGAGGATCGGATCTTGGCCCGGGATGAGCGTGGCGTCCTTCATGGAGACCTCGACCGGTGTGACCACGACCGCTTCTGTATCGCCGAAGAACCTCGGGAAGAGGTACTGCGACGCGAGGAAGACCAGAAGAGCGATGATCGCGAAATCGAGGATCCTGGACGAGGGCTTGGCGGCGGGGGCTGCGCTCATGGACGGAGGTGGGAGAAGAACGCGACGACGTCGCGCTGAAGGGTTTCGAACGGAGCGTCCAGACTAGCCGGACGGGGAGAGACCAACAACTGGACGGACGACCTTTCGGGGAGCTGCTCGATGAACAAGCGAAGCGCCTCGCGGCAGCGGCGGCGCATGCGGTTTCGCTTCACCGCGGAGGAGTCCACGGAGGCGGACGCGAACGTGCCGAGGTAGATGCCTTCTGCCAACGCACGGGGGCGACCTTTGGACGACGGCGTACCGGGCATCCAGCGAACGATCATGCACGCCCCTTTCCACGTCTTACCCTTCCGTTGAATCAGGGCATTCGTCTTACGACCTTGGAGGCGATGGAGCTTCACGCTCCGAAGTATAGCTGGAAGACATCGCCGCGTATCCCTATCATCCGTGCGCATGTCACTCAACGCGGATCAGGTACGGCACATCGCGAAGCTCGCGCGTCTCACCCTCACGGAAGAGGAAATCGCCAAGTTCACGAAGGACTTGGGCGGCATCTTCACGCTCATCGAACAACTGAGCGAAGTGGATACCTCCGCCGTGGCCGCCACCGCCCAAGTCACGGGCCTCTCCAACGTCTCCCGCATCGATGACATCCGCCAAGGCGGAGCCACCCCCGACGCCCTCCTAGCCACGAGTCCCCTGCCCGTCCGCGAACACCAGATTGAAACCCCCTCCGCCCACTCTTCGACAAGCTCAGGGCAAGTTAGCTCTCCACAATGATATGAACCCCCTCCATACATTGACGATCGCGGAGGCCTCCCGGAGGCTTCGTGAAGGCTCCATAACCTCCGTAGACTTAACGCAATCGTGCATCAATCGGATCGAGGCGGTGGACAGCCAACTGAACGCCGTCATCTGCAAGACATTTGACCGAGCCCTGGAGCAGGCGAAAAAAATCGACGCATCCCCTGCCGAAGGACGCGCGGCGCTCGCGGGAATCCCCTACCTCAACAAAGACGTCTTCTGCGAAGAAGGAGTCCCCTCCACGGTGGCGTCCAACGTCCTCCGAGGCGGCCCTGCCTGCCGGCAGGCAGGCTCCAGCGGCAAGGACTACGTTCCCCCGTTCGACTCCACGACCACCCGCAAGTTGAAGGAGGCAGGCGCGATCAGCCTGGGCCACGCTAACACTGACGAATTCGTGATGGGCTCCTCCACGGAGTCCTCCTGCTATGGCACGTCGAAGAACCCCTGGGATACGACCCGCGTTCCCGGAGGCTCCAGTGGAGGCTCCGCGGCGGGCGTCGCGGCGGATGAATGTGTGTTCGCCACGGGTACGGACACCGGAGGCTCCATTCGTCAGCCAGCCGCCCTTACCGGCACCACCGGACTCAAGGTGACCTACGGACGCGTGAGCCGCTACGGCGTGATCGCCATGACCAGCTCACTCGATACAATCGGCCCCATTTGCAAGACAGCCGAAGACTGTGCAATCGTGCTGGAGGCCATCGCCGGAAAAGACCCCTTGGACGCTACCACGCCGGATGTCTCAGTCCCCTCCTACAGCACCCTCCTGGAGGGTTCTTTGAAGGGCATGAAGATCGGCATCCCGACGGAGTACTTTGCCGAGGGATTACACCCCGAAGTAGCCGCCTCCGTGAAGGACGCCGTGAAGGCCTACGAAGACATGGGTGCCACCGTGGTCGACGTGTCATTGCCGCATACCAAGTACGGCGTCGCCACCTACTACGTGCTGTGCCCCTGCGAAGTCAGCAGCAACTTGGCGCGGTACGACGGCGTGCGCTATGGCGCATCCGACAAGACACCGGAGTCGCTGGTCGAGTACTACGAGCGCGTGAGGAGCGGGGGATTCGGAGCGGAGGTAAAGCGGCGCATCATGATCGGCACCCACGCGCTCTCGGCCGGCTACTACGACGCCTACTACCGTCAGGCGCAGAAGATCCGCACGCTCGTCCTGCAGGACTTCACGGAGGCCTTCAAGAAGGTTGACCTGCTCGTGACACCCACCACGCCGAACCCGGCCTTCATTATCGGCTCTAAAACGAACGACCCCGTGACGATGTACATGGAGGACGTCTGCACTATCCCCGCGTCGCTCGCGGGCGTACCTGCGCTCAGCCTGCCGTGCGGCTTCACGAAGGACGGTCTCCCCATCGGCCTCCAAATCATCGGCCCGGCGTTCGAAGAAGCGAAAGTCCTGATGGCGGGCCACCAGTATCAGAAGCGGACGGACTGGCACTCCAGGAGGGCTCCGCTGTGATTATTGGAGGAGGGGAGTGGAGCGCAATGCGCTGCCGCGCGGATTTTCTAGGTTCACCACTCTAGGCACCGAGCGGTTGTTTTGAACATGCTCTTCGTGGGGGGGCTTGGACCCTCGACAAGCTCGGGGTGACATAGCTCAGAGTGACGTGGCGGGTAGTACAAAAAGTGACGAAGAAATCGTTCTATGCACAAAAAAAGGAGCCTTTCAGCTCCTCTTTCTTCCTACCAATCGATCGATATCAACGTGAAAACCAAGCAAAGATCCCTTTGCTCTGGATGGTGGAGTCCTTCATGGATGCCTTGGCGGCGGCCTCCGTGGAGGAGACCGGCGTGGAGGAGGCATCCATGACGTCGGATGATGTTTCCGGCGCGGCGAGCACGAGACGCTTCTGCAGGCTGCCCATGAGGATATTTCCTTCCCGCAAGCGATCGTTCAGCGAATGAATGACTTCCCACTGCTTCTCGATCTGTTGGTTCTTCAGATCAAGCTCCTTCTGCAGAATGCCCAGGATGTCGCTGCGGGCCTCCGCGGTTTCTTTCTTGGCCTCCTTGAGGGCTCCTTTGAATTCACGGAGCAACACGTCCTCGCGGATCTTCCACGCGAAGTTTTCCTCCTTCTTCTTGAAGGCAAGAACCTCCTTGGGCGTGGGCTGGATCGCCGCGCGGTCGGCATGCGCGTCGTCGTCCGCGATCGACTTGATCAGGCGACGGATGGTGGAAAGCGAGCGACCGGTCTTTTCGGCGGCTTCGCTGATGGTGAGGAAGGGGGTGTCCATGTCCTCCACAGTAGCCTCCGCGGAGGAATCCGTGAAGTCCTCCATGGATGACAGGACCATGTTCCATACCTTCACGCACGGAAACTTGCCCTCCTCATACCTGACTGGTACTGTCTCCGGGCTCTTGAAAGAGAGAAAGGGGCCGTAGCTCAATTGGCTAGAGCGCCACACTGTCACTGTGGAGGTCGCGGGTTCAAGTCCCGTCGGTCCCGCCATCCGTCTTCGCACTTCCGAGTGCTACGCCGAGATCGGCGGTTTCTTTATGAGAAGAAAAAGGGAATCTCGGTGTAGTCCACAGACGGAGCCGGATCCCGCCATCCGTCTTCGCACTTCCGAGTGCTACGCCGAGATCGGCGGTTTCTTT
>DALYDP010000007.1:4602-8100 GCA_031973095.1 Candidatus Peribacteraceae bacterium
TCCCGCCATCCGTCTTCGCACTTCCGAGTGCTACGCCGAGATCGGCGGTTTCTTTATGAGAAGAAAAGGGGAATCTCGGTGTAGTCCACAGACAAAGCCGGATCCCGCCATCATCATCCAAGGCTTCGGGCCGTAGCTCAATTGCTACGCCGATCCCGCAGACGCGGGAGAGGCGATTTGATGCACCACGTCGTCACTACACCGTGCAGCAGATGTTCATCTGCTCTAAGCATTACGAAAAATGCGGGCGGGCATTTCAGACGAACGCGATGCGCGTGCATTACATCCCCATCGCCCATGTGTTGGCGACAACGACGCAGACCCCCGCCACGATGAGCCACGCCGCGACGGCAACGGCAAACCCACGGCTCTCGTGCTTCTGGAGAAGGTGATCGATTCGGGTGTGCATTTCTCTACTATTATAACACAATTTTTGTTATTTGTGAATACCTAAGAATGTCAGCCTAAGCCTGCCGAAGGATCACTGCATATCGAGGTAGAGGAGCGGATTCTTCTTCACGCCGTTCACGCGGACTTCGAAGTGCGTATGGATGCCCGTGGCGCCGTAGACGCGTCCTGTGTTACCCATTTTCGCTATCTCCTGACCGCGAGTGACCGTATCACCTGCCTTCACGTACAAGGCTTCGTTGTGGCCGTAGAGGGTCACGACGCCGTTGCCATGGTCGATTTCGATGACGTTGCCGTAGCCGCCGTTCCAACCCACCTCCGCACGGATCACGGTACCAGCCTCCGCGGCGAAGATCGGACGCTTATCACCCTTGGTTTGGATATCAAGCGCGTAGTGGCCGGGGTGGTAGTACTGCGTGATACTGCAATTGTTGCACGGGGTCTGGAAGATGCCCGCCGACTCCGCGGCGACCGCGCCGGTCGGCGCCTTGGGCGGGGGAGTGGTCGTAGGCGTCGTCGGCTTGGGCTTGGGCGGCGTACCGGGCTTCGGCGTGGTGCCGGGCGACACGGCGATGTCCGTGGGACGCTGGAGGATCGGACGGCCGCCGGGAATGATGAGCTCTTGGCCGGCGATGATAACGCCGCCTTGGATTTGGTTCTGACGAATGATTTCTTCGAGCGGACGATCGTAGAGCTCGGCGATCGCGAGAAGCGTCTGGCCGCGCGCAACGGTGTGAAGCACGCCGTCGACCGGCAGAATAATGAGCTGCTGCCCGGGCTGTAGGCCGAGACCCGGCGGAAACGTATTGGCCCAACGCACGGTGTCGGGACTGACGTGATACCTCTGCGCGATGCTGTCGATGCTCTCGCCGGCCTCCACGGTGTGGAGCAATCCTTCGCCGTACGCGCGGCGCGCGGTCTGGTCGGTGAGAGAGGATGTTTTCATGAGGAACCCTTCCTCCACGAGAAGGAATTGCGAGGGGTCTTCATCGCCTCCGTTTTGCCGTGCCGACGCCTCCTTGGGCACGTAAGGCGGTACAAGCGTGCCGATCACGAACACGCCGACGCACAGGATGCGGATCCGCCGCATGAGCCAATGGCGTACGGGCGACGTCATGGATCAGCGTGAGAAGGCGGAAAGGATGCGGCGCATGTCGCCGTAACGGTCATCGGAATGCAGGAGCACGGCGGCGTACCGATGGCCGCCCTCTTCGAACACGGACATCAAGCATTGGCCCGCGTTATCGGTCGTACCGGTCTTGCCCGACGTGATGGCGTTCGCTTGCCGCAGCAATTGGTGCGTATGGGAAAAGGCGAGGACCGTGCCGCTGCGGCTCGTGATCGTGAACGACGGCATCGACATGCGGTCGGCGATCGCGGGGAAGCGCAGGACGAACGTCGTAAGAATGCCGAGATCGCGGGGAGTGGATTGCTGGCCGGCCGCATCAAACCCCGTGGCGGTGCCATACACGGTATCCTCGAGACCGAGGGCTGCGGCACGCGCGTTCATCTTCTCCACGAATGCGTCTTCGGATCCGGCATCGTGAATCGCCAAGGCTACGGCGGCATCGTTCGCGGAGTGCACGAGCATGGCCGTAAGCAAATCGCCGAGTGCGTATTGGTCCCCGACCTCCAGCCCGGCGACGTTATCGCGGATCATGCCGACGGCGGGAGCGATGTCCACGCGCTCGTCGAGTTCATGCCCCTCGACGATCACGAGGGCGGTCATGAGCTTGGTAAGACTCGCCATGGGGCGCGGTTCAAGCGGACGATCACTGTACACGGTTTGCGCGCTGTCGAGATCGACGATGATGACGCCGGACGCGGAGAGACCCCCCGCGAGCGAACGCGGGACGGAATCTGCAAGGGCCGATACGACCGGCGGGGCGACGCGGAGATCGCGCGCCGCGGGGATTCCCGGGTCACCGATTCCCCAGACCGGAACGGTGCCTAAAAGCAGCACCGATAGCAGTGGTCCAACCATCGGGAGAAGTCTAGTGGAAGACGCTTCCTGCGCAACCATGGCGAGGGGTTTCGCATGGCTTACGAAAGCCGATCCGCAAGGAATTCGCCTTGCTAGCGATACACGATCCTGTCCTGCAATCGGAGGTCAACGTAGACCTTCGCTGTGCCCGCTCCGGCGCCCTGCAAAAATAAACGGTAACGGTCGATTTGCTGCGCAAGCGGACTACGCATGTCGAACCAGAGCGAATACTTGGCCGTTTGCAGGTGGAACTCACGCGAACGGAGATACACCGCGCGCTGTCCGATGGTTTCGTTGAACTGCGTACGCAGCGCCTGCTCCGCTTGCGCCACGCGTTCGAGCACGGCGACGTCGAGAAGATGTTTCCACGGCTCGGGGCGCACACCCCAGTCGACGATGCGCACGACGGCCGTGCCGGTGCCGCTCTGCACGAGCGCGGGCGGGTACGTGACATACATGCCGTCGGACGTCAGGTAATCGCCGAGCGCATCGCTGCCCGTGCCCGTCACGGCAGGGGAGACGTTGCCCGTGGGGTCGACGATCTCGAGCAACGCTACGATGGGCTGCAGCTCCAACCGCAACACGAGCGCGGAAGGATACCGTTTATCGATCGTTGCCTTGCGCAAATCGGGCACGGACGCTCGCAAGAGCGGCAGAACGTGCTTCTGGGCGAGGAAGAGCAAATGTTCGCCGAAGAGCGGGGAGAGCGATTGCTGCACTTGTTCCACGTCGACGCGGCGATCGCTACGGATGACGCGGATTTCACGGACGTGGAACAACGGCGAAAATGCCGCGACGCCGGCGAACACGATCACGACGGAAAGCGTGATCCACGGCGAGAAGCGGATTGCGGTCATCCACCACCTGCCCCAACGCTCGCGCGTACGCCGTGCCAAACGCGTCCAGCGCTGCATAGCGTACTGCCTATGTCGACCGTGCCGCCGCTTTACCAAATCGCGCGTGTTGGTCTGCACGCGGCGGTTGTACCGTGCCGGGAGGCGCTTCGGGGACTTGAGCACGGACGACATCATAGCGGGACCAAACGGAAGAACGAGAGACAAGAAGACGGAGGCCGGAAAGTAGAAAGTAGAAAGTAGAAAGTAGAA
>DALYDP010000007.1:8200-16008 GCA_031973095.1 Candidatus Peribacteraceae bacterium
GGGCAGTGGGCAGAGGGCAGAAACCAAAGACCGGACGATTCATGCGATATCTGGCCTCGGGTCTCTTTATCCCGCCATTGTTCACTCCACCCATCCCCATTTTTTCTATACTCTTCCCGCATGAAGGTTGCGCTTACCGCCGATTGGATCATGGCCGCTGGCGGCGCCGAGCAAGTCATCGGCGCGTTCGCGGATGCGTTCCCGGGCGCGCCGCTGTTCACCACGGTGGCCGCGGAGAACCTGCGGGGGCCCTTGGCGAAAGCCGACGTACGCGTGAGCGGGCTGCAACGTTGGTACACACTTTTGAAGAAGCACCAGCCGCTCTTGCCGTGGATGCCGCGCGCCATGGAATCGTTCGACCTGCGCGGATATGACGCGGTACTGAGCTCATCGCACGCGGTGGGCAAAGGCGTGCTGCCGCCGCCCGGCGCGGTGCACGTGTGCTACTGCCACACGCCCATGCGCTACGCGTGGTTCATGGAGGACGACTATCTACGCGATTTCAAGATTCCCCGATTCCTGTGGCCCATGGTGAAACGGAAGCTCGCGAGACTGCGCGCATGGGACCTGGCGACCTCGAAGCGCGTCGACGTGTTCCTCGCGAATTCTGAGACCACGGCCAAGCGCATCAAGGACGTGTACGGTCGCGAGAGCACGGTGATCCATCCACCGGTCGACGACCGGTACTTCGATGTCCCACTGAAGACCGCAAACGAAACGCCGTACTTCGTGGCGGTCGGACGCTTGGTGCCCTACAAAAAATTCGACCTGCTGATCGAGGCTGCACATGCGGGAAAATTCCGCCTGAAGATCGCGGGCTCGGGACAGGACGGCGAACGACTGAAAAAGCTGGCGGGACCGACGGTGGAATTCCTCGGCTACGTGAAAGACGAAGACCTGCCCGCGCTCTATGCCGGCGCAGAGGCATTCCTCTTCCCGCAGGAAGAAGACGCCGGCATCGTGCTGCTTGAAGCGCAGGCATGCGGCACGCCGGTGATCGCGTACAAGGCGGGCGGCGCAGTAGACCTGACGAAGGAACACGTGAGTTCGGAGTTATTCCCCGCGCAAACCCCCGCCAGCTTGATGGCCGCCATGGCGCACTTCACGGCGAGGACATGGGACCGCGCGGCGATCCGCGAACGCGTGCGGGAATGCCGCCGTTCCGCGTTCGAACAACGGGTGAAGGGCGTCGTGGAGTCCACCGTGGAGGCCTTCAAGAACGGCACATTCGTCCGTCCATGACCGAACCCTTCGCTCTCTTTCGGCCATATGGAGACCGCGTGCGCGTTCGTCTCTACGGACGTGCCGACGCCATCGCGAGCGACGCACAACTGCGCGAGGCGGAGGGCATGGCGATCGTGGGAGGGGAGCACGTGCACGGCAACGCGACGGCGATCATCCGCGGCGACGAAACAGACCGCGTGGCGGGCGTGGACGGGATCGCCACGGCGGGCTCCGGCATCGCCCTCCACACGCGCGGCGCGGACTGCCAAATTTTCGCCGTGTACGACCCGATCCGCCACGCCGGAGGCACGCTCCACGCGGGCTGGAGGGGCATCGTGAACGGCGCCATCCCCGCATTCGTGGAGGCCATGCGCACAGGGTTCAACAGCGACCCGGCGACGTTACTCGTGGGCGCCGGCCCGTCGCTCTGTTTCGCGTGCGGCGAATTCACGGACCCCGTGGCCGAACTGCCCGGCATCGATCCCCGATTCTTCAACGGACGATTGGCGGATCTGCCGTCCATCGCCGATGAACAATGGATGAAAGCGGGCGTGCTTCCGGCGCACATCGAACGCCATCCCGACTGCACGAAATGCACCGTGGACCGTTGGTGGTCACTGCGCGGAGGTGATAAGGAATCGCTTGCCCAAGGCTTCAGAAACTCGTTGACCTTATCGCTTCGCTGAATAACGAATCGACGGCTGTTTAAACCCGAATAATTTTTCCTTCACCCAAACCCCCTGTCCCCCTTTCCCTGACGGGAGGGAAAGGGGAGAAGAGGCCATTCCCATGTTTGCCAGATTTTTAATGTACCCGCGACGACCTCGATGTAAGATCGATGTCGCTCGGCAGTCGGCCAGGGCGGTATACGTTTCTTTCCTACTATTGCATCGGGATGCCTACTCTCTCCGGGCCGTGGTCCGGGGATGCGGCCACCCACCTGGCGTACCAGGGATGCAAGCGTTACCGTCACAGCCACTGCTTTGGCATATTCCGTGCGTCGCGACGCACGGAATATGCCCTTACCCGGCGCGCGGCGCGCCACCCTCTCCCGCACACCCCGTTCTCCCGCCCGGGAGAGGGAGCGGTACCTTTGAACGAAAAATTTCCCCTCTCCTGGTAGGCATGCGGTGGAAGTAGGAGAGGGGTCAGGGGTGAGGTAACATTTCCAATCCATGATGGACCTCAACGAACGGATGGCAAACATGAATGCGCTGCTGGCCCCGTACGCCGCGAAGCATGAAAGCCGTGGCAGAGAACGCGACGAAGCGCACGACGACATCAGGACGCCCTTCCAACGCGACAGAGCGCGAATCATACACAGCCAGGCATTCCGCAGGCTGGCGGGCAAGACACAGGTATTCGTGGCGGGGGAGGGCGACCACTACCGCACGCGGCTGACGCACACCATGGAAGTGGCGCAAATCACGCGCGACCTCGCGCGGGCGCTCGGCTTAAACGAAGACCTCGCCGAGTGCGTGGCACTGGCGCATGACTTGGGGCACACACCGTTCGGCCACAGCGGCCAGGACGAACTGGATGCCTGGATACGCTCAAAAAATGTCATCCCGAGCTCTGCCGAGGGATTCGAACACAACGTGCAATCGCACCGCATCGTCACCGTGCTCGAAATCCGTGGCCCCGGCAACGGACTCAACCTGACGCGCGACGTCGTCGACGGACTCCTGAAACACGGGTCAACACCGCTCTCACTCGAGGCCCAACTCGCGAACGCGTGTGACGAAATCGCCTACACGGCGCACGACACCGACGACGGGTTGTACGCGGGACTGTTTACGTACGACGAACTCCGCGCGGTGCCGCTCGCCGACCGTGCCGCGAAGATGGCCGCCGAACGCGGGACCTTCGTGCGCAGCACGCTCATCGACCTCCTGGCGCGTGACCTGCTGGGCCATGCGGAAACGTCGCACGAAAAAAACGGACAACCGACCATCGGCATCTCGCCAGCGATGCGCGACGAACTGAAACCGTTGCGCGCGTTTTTGTGGGAGAGGATGTATCACCATCCGTCGGTATTGGAACGCATGGAACGAGGAAAGCGGACGCTCCGCCTACTCTGCGACGCATATGAAAAAACACCGCCCGCTCCGCTGGAAGCACTGCGGGAACGGACGGGAGCCAACCTGACGGACGGCATCAAAGACTATGTTTCGGGCATGACGGACAGTTTCGCCGCCAAGGAGGCGGAACGCCTGTCGCGAGGGGTATACTGAAGGCATGTTGACCATGGACCCGTCCCTCCGACGCATCCAACGCAGGCAACGCGTATGGGCTGTCATGCACCACGGTCGCGGACGGATCGGCCGCACGTTCAACGCGGGCGTGTCGTTTCTCATCGTCATATCAGTGGCGCTCATTCCACTCGAATGGATCGACGGTTTCGAACACTACCTCCAAGCGGTCCACGTACTGGAAGGATGCATCGTCGGCGCGTTCACGATCGAGTACATGCTACGGATCTACAGCGCTCCGCGCCGCTGGAAATACATTTTTTCGTTCTGGGGCATCGTCGACCTCCTCTCGATCGCACCGTTCTACGCCGGCGTGTTCGGTACGGAATTCGTACGCGGACTGCGCCTCGTGCGCTTCTTCAAACTCGGCGAAGTGGAGCCCTCCGCCGCATCCGACCAAGGCCGCTCGCTTGAGCGCGGCATCGGACTCCTGCCCGACGAACGCATCGAACACGTTGCCACGAAGCATCCGCTCGTGCTCCTGCTCGGCTGCTTGCCGTGCGTCGTGGCGATCACCGCGGCGTTCGCGTCGTTCATCGCCACCGAAGGCAACCCCATCGGCATCGCGATCGGCGTGGCACTGCTCCTGTTTTCATTCGTGCTCTTCTGGCGCACGTGGCTCGACTACAGCTACGACGTCATCTACATCACGAACATGCGACTCGTGTTCCAAAACCAACACCTGCTCGGCCGCAGCGTGAACCAAGTCGGCTACGGATCGATCACCAACGTGAAACCGCAGTACGCGGGGCTCTTCAGCTATCTGTTCCGATACGGCACGCTGATCGTGGACACCGCGGCCGAACACCCGGGCCAAATCGGCATGACGATGGTCCGTTCGCACGAAAAAGCCGCCCACGCGATCATGCGCCAGATGGGAGCGCACGGACACGTGGGATCGATCACGCTGGCCTGATCAACGCACCGTGTCTCGCGCGGGTAAGAGCGGAAGCGGATCGATCGCTGCGCCGTCCTTGAACATTTCGAGGTGCAGGTGCGGGCCCGTCGTCATGCGGCCGGCGCCTTTCGTGCCGGGCATGCCGCCGCTCTTCGCGATGGCGTCGCCCTTCGCCACTTCTTCCCCCTCGGCCACGAGAAACTCCGTGACGTGTCCGTAGAGCGTCGCATAGCCGCCGTCGTGTCGGACGACGATCGAGTTGAAACCCATCCCCTGGTCGGAGATTTTTTCGACGACGCCGTCGGCGACGCTGCGTACGGTCGTGCCTTGGTTGACCGGAATGTCGATCGCCTTGTGGGGGAAACCGAAACGCGCGCGGTACGCGGGATCGTCGAAGTGCGCGGAGATACCGAACGCGGGTTCGACCGGCCAATCGAACGATACCCGTTCACGGCCGTGCGAAGCCCTGGATGCGCGTTGCGCATAGCCCTGGGCATCCCACAGTTCACGCAGCGACGCGGCGATTTCATCCTCGGCGCGGCGGCGGTCGAGCAGGAGTTCCAAGAGCTCGTCACGCGTCGCGCGCAGGTCGTCGGTGAGCCCTTCCGCATCGTCGATGGCGGCGAGTTGCGCGCGTAAAATTTCTTCGCGGCGCGACCGGACAAGTTGTTCGGCGCGGAGATCACGCAAGCGCTCCTCGATGGCGTGTGAACCGACGGATGACGCCCCCGAACCGCCGACCGCCGACGCATCGACCGTCATGGCCCAGGCACATACCGCCGCCACGCATGACAGTCCCCACAACGCGAGGAGGACCGGCTTATCGGTTTTCAGATTCAGGTACATCGGGTCATTCTACCAGAAATTGCGGCGAGAATCCATCCGGCTTCGCCGACATATTCTTTGGAAAGCCGGATGCCACGGCGAAGCGCGACGCAAAGTCGGGCTATAGACGATCAAACTACGCCGCGATTGACATGCTTTGCGAAAGAGCAATCAAACGCTACGCTTCGCTGGTCCTAGACGCTTAGTCCAGTTGCGCCAGCGACGCTGGCAGACGAAACATCTCGTGGCTCGATCGTCTATGCACTCCTTACACCACAGATACGAATAATAGGCGCTTAGCTCAGTTGGTAGAGCGTCGGTCTCCAAAACCGAAGGTCGTAGGTTCGATCCCTACAGCGCCTGCCACATCCACTCCGAAAGACCGCGACCGTTTTTCGAGCTGAGGAAACAAGAAGGTTTGCCAAATAAATTTCACAACATTATTCATTGTGCGCAACTCCACGCGGGGGCCAAAAATCATGTTTTGTGCTACAATAACTGGATTTCAATGCGTCACACAAACACACACATCCCCGCGCGCGCGAAAAAAATCCTATCTGCATGGACGATCGCGAGCATCGTGCTGACGCTCGTCCGCGGTCCGTCCGCGATGGTGCAAACCGCCGTAGCGGCGAGCTCGTTCCGGCCCACAATCTTCGTGAACACCGAAGCGTTCCTCGCGATCGACGACGACGACACGACCGCGGACGTGGTACTGCGTTTCGGCGACACGCTCGCCAAAACCCTCAGCTTCAACCGCACGCTCGACCGGTTCGAATTCAACGACGACGTGTACACATCGGGCTCGCTCACCGCGAGCGGCACGATCGTGACGGAATCCGGCGCCTACATCGACGGCACGACGCTCGTGGTACAGGCGAACAGCGATAGGGTGGGTATCGGTACGGCGGCGCCGCTGGCGAACTTGCACATAGTCGGCGCCGAAACCCGTCTCGACACGGGCACGACCAACGGCACGACATCGCTCTCATTCGTCGACAACAACGACGAAAAAGCGCACTTCTTGCTCAACCAAGCGACGGGCACGTTCGACATCCAATCGGACGGGCGCATCGATATCGGCTCGAGCGATTACGTGAACGTCTCCGGCACGAACTACACGAACATCCAAGGCTCAACGACGTTCACCGGCAATAACGTTGGCATCGGCACCACGGGACCCAAGACAAGACTTGATGTCGTCGGCGCCATCTCCGGCTCGTTCGTCTACGCCACGCGCAGCTTCTCCGGCGCGGGCCTCAGCGACTGCGACTCCGGCACCTCGAAACTGCTCTGGGACGCAACCACCGGCCGTTTCTCGTGCGGCACGGTATCGTCGGGCATCAGCTTAGCCGACGGCGACGCGCGCTACGTGAAAAAGAGTGGCGACACGATGACGGGGGCGCTCGCGGTGCAAAACGGCAATACGCACACGCCGACGGGCACGCCCCTCCTCAACGTGCGCGGAATGGCATCGGGCGCGACGCTCTACGCCAACGCCGCGCTGCGCTCCAGCGGTTCGCTCACGTGGGAAGGTCAAGGCTCGGGCGCGAAACTGTTTGTGAAGGATTTCCTGAGTGTGGGCAGCCGTGCCTCGGGCAGTCTCCTTACTATCGGCAGGGTCGGCAGCGGCACGCGGCTCGCAACGATGACGAACGCAACGCTCTTCTCGACCGATCAAATGGCACTCGGGCAATTGGAAGGCGGAGCGTACTTCGGACGCGTGGGAATCAAGGAAAATCAGTGGGGACTGAATAACTATGGAAACGCCTTTGCGGCAAAAGCACCGACAAAAAACTGGTCTTCAATTGCCATGAGTTCGGATGGAAAACTTATTACTGCTTCAGCTGAGTCTGAATACATCTACACATCATCTGACTATGGAACGACGTGGACAGCAAAAGCATCGCAACTCATCTGGCAAGATGTTGCAATGAGCAGTGATGGCCTGGTGCAAACGGCGGTTGCATATAATGATTATATTTATACATCGTACGATTACGGGAATACGTGGACCCAAAAGGGCAGCAGTCAATTATGGAATTCTATCGCCGCAAGTAGTGATGGCAGAATCATGGCGGCGACAGTTAATGGCGGAGCTGTCTATGTATCGACAGATTATGGCAATACGTGGAATGCCCAAACCTCCAATCGAGATTGGCGAAAAATCGCAATCAGCAGCGACGGGAAAATAATGGTGGCAACGGTCAGTGCAGGCAAATTATACGTTTCATATGATTATGGACGTACCTGGACAGCAAAAGATCAGGTCAGATCTTGGTTCGCAGTGGCGATGAGTAGTGACGGGAAAATTATGTCTGCAGCTGTTAGCGGTGGAAAAGTTTATATTTCCAAAGATTACGGAAATACATGGACTGAAAAAGATCAGAATAGAACATGGTTTGGCTTAACCATGAGTAGTGACGGAAAAATAATGGCAGCAGCGGTTTACAGTAGTGGCTTGGTCTACATTTCAACTGATTACGGTAATACGTGGAATGCACAGGGCTCTGCACGGAACTGGTATGAAATTGCAATGAGTAGCGATGGAAAAGTAATAGCTTCCCCAGTCTATAACGGTCAGATCCACATCTCTCATTCCGACAGCT
>DALYDP010000007.1:16108-21849 GCA_031973095.1 Candidatus Peribacteraceae bacterium
CGCTTCTCGTGCGGGACGGACCAGAGCGGTTCCTACACCGCGGGTCAGGGCCTCACGCTCACGAGCACCTCGTTCAAGGTGAACGACACGCTCACGGGATCACTCCTGCGGTTCCTGACGGTATCGGGATCGACGGTGTACGCGAAGAATCTCCTCACAAGCTCAGGAACAATCGTTACGGAATCAGGGGCGTACATTGACGGTTCAACATTCGTCGTCCAGGCGGACAACGATCGTGTCGGAATAGGCACCGCAGAACCTGCAGGAAAACTGCATGTAATGAGCAACGGCGATGCTGCTGTACTGGACACGGGACCACTCGTTGTCGGGAGTGAAATTTCTCCGACGAAATTCTTCGTCGCCGGATTCGATACTGCATATGAGGGTGCATACTTTCAGGCAAATTCTGCCGGCGCACCCGCGAATATGTTCCTCAACCCGAACGGCGGCAACGTCGGCATCGGAACGAATAGTCCGCTATCAAAACTAGCAATCGCAGGAAATGCCGTCATTGGTGACGGATACAAAACGACTATAGCACCGACGGACGGATTACTTGTCGAAGGCAACGTCGGCATCGGAACCGTTTCGCCCAAGACAAAACTCAGCGTCGTCGGTGCCATCTCTGGCTCGTTCCTCTACGCCACGCGCTCCTTCTCCGGCGCCGGCCTCAGCGACTGTGACACGGCCGGAACATCGAAGCTGCTCTGGGACGCCACCACGGGCCGCTTCTCGTGCGGGACGGACCAAGGAGCGGCATACACCGCGGGGCAGGGGCTGACGTTGAACGGATCGAGCTTCCGGGTGAACTCCACGCTCACGGGATCGATGCTGCGGTTCCTGACGGTCTCGGGCTCGACGGTCTTCGCCAAGGACACACTGACGACATCCGGAACGATCATCCTCAAGAACACGACGACCTCGGCGGACATGCTCGTAACGTCGACCGTGTCGAACGCAAACGCTTTCTTCGACTCCGCGGCGAACGCGAACGCCGGAATCATCCTTCGTGAAAACATCGCAACCAAGTGGACGATCCTGGGACAAGGCACGAACGACAACTTCGTGATCTCGGGCGACGGCGGCCTCGGTACCGACGACTTCCTCACGATCGGCCAATCGGGCAACGTGGGCATAGGTCCGGGCGGCACGATAACGCCCAAGGCGAAGCTCGCCGTGACGGGCACGATCTCGGGCACGACGGTCTACGCGCTCAACAGCTTCTCCGGCGCCGGTCTCAGCGACTGTGACACGGCCGGAACATCGAAGCTGCTCTGGGACGCCACGACGGGGCGCTTCTCATGCGGCACGGACCAAACGGGTGGAGGAGGCTTCAGTCTTTCGGATGGAGACGCGCGGTACGTGAGGAAGAGCGGAGATACGATGACGGGTGCCCTCGCCGTGCAAAACGGCAATACGCATTCGGCCACGACGACGCCGCTCATCAACGTCCGCGGCACGATGTCGGGACGCTTACTGAATATCTCCGGCAGCGGCGCAAGTCCGCTCCTTACCACGACAAGCGATAAGCCCACCGTCCGCATCGGCGGCAGCGGATCGCTCGTCATCGAAGCCCGATCGACCGATCCGGGAAGCGCCCCTGCGAACACGTCGAGCTTGTTCGCGCAAAAAGTGGGCGGCCGCACGATGCTGCACCAGGGATCGGGCTCTACGTTCGCGGCTTCCCCGCTCCAAAACGCGCTCTTCGGCAACCTCATCATGAGCATCACGACGGGTGCCGGTACGACCGTGAACGGCTACGGCACGACCGTGACGAACGACACCACGGTCTCGCACCCCGCCGCCGGCGAAACCTTCGGCTACATGACGAACTTCGCCACTTCGACGACTGCGAATGATGAAGCGGGCACGAGCTCGACGAACGTCGCCTTCTTCCGTGGATCGACCGCCGGCGCAAACGGATTCTTCTATTACGCACGTGTCGGCGTCGTGGACACGACAAGCATCACCGTCTATTCGGGTATGGCGGACCAAACCATCGCGACCATGGTCGGCGCCGATAACCCGGCGGGCAACCACGTCGGTTTCCAGTTCAGCACGGGCCGCGGCGACACGAACTGGCAATTCGAAACGCGCGACGGCACGACGCAAAACGTCGTGAACACGGGATTGGCGTTCACCGCGAACAAAGTCTACGACCTCATGTTCACGTGCACGAAGCGGTGCGCGTCGATCACCTGGGAAATTCGCAACGTCACGGACGGCACGAGCGCGATGGGCACGACATCGAACAACTTGCCGACGGCGGGCACGGCGCTGCGCATGGTCCTCGGCGTCGAAACGGAAACTACCGCGGCGAGGAACATCCGCATGCAACAACTCTACGTCGAGGCGGATCGCTAAATACATAGCACAATAATTTTTTGAAATCAGTCAAATATTTACCAATTCGGTAATCGGATCAATTTTCCGCATCGAAAGAACGAAAAGTATATCAATGACATATTCGTGATTTACTGCAAACCCGCATGCGAAGTCAAAAGCGTGTTTTTGTGCTACACTGAGAGGATTTCAATGCGTCACACACATATCACCATCGTCACGAAAGCGAAGCGCATCGTTGCATCGACGTTGTTGGTGGCACTGTCGTTCCAGGACACGACGCCCGCGCTCGCGATCACGTTCGACGCATCGACGTCGACCTACTTCGACGTGATCGACGACTTCGGCTTGGCAGGAGGGGGAACAAGCATCGGCCTTCAGTTCGGCGGCACGCTCGGTGAATTCTTGCGCTTCGACCAAGCGCTCGGAAAATTCGTGCTCACCGACGACCTCGACGTACAGGGGACGATTTCCGGTGCGCACCTTACGATCATGGGCAACGCAAGCATCTCGGGTGCGCTCACCATCGAAGGCGGAACAGCCGCGCTCTCCGGCTCGGTGCTCCGCGGTTTCGGTCTCAACACCGACTGTGACACCGCGGGCACGAGCAAGCTGCTATGGGATGCGACGACGGGCCGCTTCTCATGCGGCACGGACCAAACAGGCGGCAGTTCGCTCACGGCTGGCCAAGGATTGAGCCTGAACGGCACGGCACTGAGCGTGAACTCCACGCTCACGGGATCGATGCTGCGGTTCCTGACGGTCTCGGGTTCGACGGTGTATGCAAAGAACTCGCTCGCGTCGAGCGGAACGCTCGTGACGGAATCGAACGCGACCATCGGCGGGGACCTCACGTTCTCGAAAGTGGGAACGACGACGATCGGCATGTCTCCCGTGGTTTCAGGAGCGGGTAACTCGCTTGAGATCAACGCCGGAATCGGCTCCGTGGCCGGCGGCAGCTTGACGCTCTCCGGCGGCACGGGCGACGGTGGCGGCGACACGACCGTGAAAGGCGGAGCAGGACAAGGCTCTGGAGGAGGGCGATTATTGCTCTACGCGGGTGCCGACAGCGTGGGCGGCGACACCTACGTTTCCGGCGGGGACGGAGGCTCCACCGACGGCAACTTATTCTTGGGGCACAACGGAACGCAGGCGATCGGCAAAATCGCCATCGGCACGAACGCGACACCGAAAGCCCTCGTCCACGTGCAAGGACTCCTCTCGGGCGTGACACTCTACGCCACGCGCAGCTTCTCCGGCGCGGGCCTGAGCGACTGCGACAACAGCACCACGAGTAAATTGCTGTGGGACGCAACCACCGGCCGCTTCTCGTGCGGGACGGACCAAACGGGCGGCAGCTCACTCACGGCAGGCCAAGGATTGAGTCTGAACGGCACGGCACTGAGCGTGAACTCCACGCTCACGGGATCGATGCTGCGGTTCCTGACGGTCTCGGGTTCGACGGTGTATGCAAAGAACTCGCTCGCGTCGAGCGGAACGCTCGCGGTCGAAAGCGGCGGATTCTTCGGATCGGGCATCGTGATATCCAGAGCACAACAATCGGAATTCATCAGGCTCTCCGACTCAACCAATAGCCGGACCGTCGGGATTCGAACGGGCGACGGAACCCCGAACGGCGTCGTAGCCGCGACGCTCGGCTCCATATACGTGGATAACGCAAGCGGCCGACTGTACCGCAACAACAACGGCGGTTCCCAATGGGTCGAAATCGCCACCGGATCGGGCAGCGCGCACATGGCGAAAATGACCGACTCGGCCACGAACTTCATATCCACTTCCCTGCAGCAAATCGTTTTCCAAGAAGAAGAATTCGACGTCGGAGACATCGCGAACACTTCGACGGATCGATTCACGATCCGCAAGGCGGGCAAGTACCTGGTGACGGCAAGCGTCGGCTTCGCGCCGAACGACCCCATGTCCGTCAGTCTTCTCCTATACAAAAACGGCAGTTCTTCGAAAAAGCTCACGGGCTATTCCGACGGCAACCAAGAAACGGCCGTCGAGATCACGGACGTGATGAACTTGTCGGCGGGGGATTACCTGGAGCTGTACGGCTACGGCTCAGTAAGCTTCTCCCCCTTGCAAGCAGACCAATACGCACGCATGTCCGTGATACAACTCGATGCAGTCACGGGATCGGGTTCCAAATGGACCGATGGCGGCACGACGACGTATTTGACCGATACGGCGGACAGGGTATCGATCGGCGCGACGGTCGCGAAGGCGAAGCTCGACGTGATCGGCATCCTCTCGGGCGTGACGCTCTACGCCACGCGCAGCTTCTCCGGCGCAGGCCTCGTGGACTGTGACACCGCTGGCACGAGCAAATTGATGTGGGACGCGACCACCGGCCGCTTCTCGTGCGGGACGGACCAAACGGGCGGCAGTTCGGGCGGCGGCCTAAGCCTTAGCGACGCGGATGCCCGGTACGTCAGGAAAAGCGGCGGCACGATGACGGGTGCCCTGACGGTGCAGAACGGCAACACGCATTCCGACACGACGACGCCGCTGATCACCGTGCACGGCACCCTGTCGGGCAAAGGCCTGGCCATCTACGGCGGCGGGTTCTTCCGCGGCGGCAACGGCGACGTGAACGGCGACGGAACCCAAGCGCCCGCGGACCTGCTCGCAATCAATAACTACCTGAACGGCAACGGCACGTCGAACCTGCTGACCGCTGCCGAATACGCCCGGGCGGACGTGAACGGCGACGGCAGCGTGACCTGGGCCGACTACTACATGATCAGTAACTACTCGCTCATGGACGCGGCGGAAAACGCCGACGCCAAACACATGGCCGACTCCGCATGGACCATCGACCTGGACGGCGACTTCGGCATCGGAACGGCCATTCCGGAAACAAAGCTCGACGTCGCGGGTACCATCTCCGGCTCCTCCCTTTCCATCAGCGGGCTCGGCGAATTCTACGGCAACGTGGGCGTGGGGAACTCCGCGATGCACTCGACCTTCACCGCGTCCGGCTCGTTCGCGACGCGCGCGCGCATCATGACCGCCACGGGTTCGATCAACGGACACGATAACATCATTTTCGCATCGGGATCGTCGATGATCTCCGTGACACTTCCGTCGGCCGTGAACATCGCGGGACGCCAGTACACGATCAAGAAAACGAGCTCTCCGACGGCGACGGATTCGCGACCCGTCATCGTGAAAACCACGTCGAGCCAAACGATCGACCGCTTGTCGCAATGGAGGCTGACGATCAAGAACCAGGAAGTGACCGTCGTGAGCGACGGATCGAACTGGCAGGTGTTCAACGGCACCTCGTCGTACGGCATCAACGGCGGGTACATGGCGATCGGCACGACGATGAACCAATGGTACGGCGCTTCCGCGGACGCCACGGCCCTCACGAC
>DALYDP010000007.1:21949-25451 GCA_031973095.1 Candidatus Peribacteraceae bacterium
CAAAGCGGCTTCCCGTCGAACTACACGACCTTGCGCAACGTGGGTTGGCAAATCGCGAACACGTACACCACGTATCCCGCGACATTCCCGAGCGGCGCGACGGCCACGACGGCGGTGCCGCTGCCGGCGGTGACCATGCGCATGCAGGAATGACCCTGTGCTACGCTGCGCACGATGCAGCGTTTCGCACGCCTCGCCGGATCACGGTGGTTCCCCGCAACAGCCTTCTTCGTCCTTTCGTTCGCCCTATACGGCAACGCGCTCGGCGGTGAATTCGTCTACGACGACGCGTTCTTCTATAAGAACGGTGCGCTGCGGGAGTGGTCATACCTTCTGACGACGTGGACCGAACCCGTGCTAAAAAGCCTGGGTCAGTATTCGCCCTACCGACCGATCACCTTCCTCACCTTCGCTCTCAATTTCCTCCTCACGGGGGAGTCGCCCATATGGTTCCATATCGTAAACGTCACATTGAATGGCCTGGCATGCTGGCTACTATTTCTTGTCATCGAGCGACTCTTCGGGCACAGACCCCTCTCATGGACCGTCGCGCTCCTCTTCGCGCTGTTCCCCATCCACGTCGAATCGATCGCGTACATCAAGGCCCGCGACGAACTCCTGGTCGCGTGCTTCGGCTTCGGCGCGTGGTTGGCATTCATGCATTCCACCAACGACCGGCAACAACTCCGATGGTCCGCGCTCGCGGCGGCGCTCTCGTTCGCCGCCTTCTCCAGCAAAGAAACGTCGCTCGTCCTTCCCGGCGTACTCGGCGGCGCACTCCTGTTGCTGCGCGGCTGGCGCAAAACGTTCCGCGCGTGGGTTCCCATCGCGTTCCAAGCGCTCGCGATCGTCGCGTTCTTCGCCGTGCGGGCGATCGCGGTGAACGGGCAGGGATTACCGGACGGCGAAATCCTGTACTTCGGCCAAAACCCGCTGGGCTACATGCACCCGTCGTACGTGCTCTGGACGGGGCTCCAGCTGCTGTTCATCGCGGTCGCCATGACGTTCGTGCCGTGGAACCTCTCGGCGACGTACGGCTACGCCCACGTGCCCCTCACAAATTCGCCGATCGGCACGTGGATGGTCCCCGCGGGCATCGCCACGCTCCTCCTGCTCGCAGTGCCGATACTCTGGCCGCGTTTGCGTAGGACACCCCTCGGCGTGGGTGCGATGGTCTTTCTCGTCTTCTACTTCCCATTCTCCAAAATCCCGTTCTATCAATCGATCGACTTCTTCGCCGAGCGATGGCTGTATGCGCCGTCGGCGGGACTCGCGATGATCGGAGGATACGCGCTGTGGCGCACGGGCGCGCGCTGGAAACCCGCCGCCCCCGTCGTCTTCACGGCGGTCGCCGTCGCGTACGTCGCCGTGATCCTGCCGCGGAACCTCGTGTGGACCAATGAAACGCGCCTGGGCGAAAGCATGGTCCGCGACGCCCCGAACAGCGTGATTTCGTACGTGTTTTTGGCCAATAACCGCCTGCAATACGGCCTCTTGCCCGAAGCCACCGCGCTCGTGACGCGGGGCCTCGCCATTTCGCGAGACCATGCCCCGATCCATCACGTCGCCGCCGCGACCGCGCTCGGCGCGGGCGAACTCGGCGTCGCGGAACAAGCCGTGCAAGCGGCCGAACGCCTTGGCGGCGATGAACTCGCGAACGTCATCCTGCGATCGACACTCCTCGCGAAGCAGCACCGCTACCAAGAGAGCCTCGACCACCTGCTCGCAAGCCGATGGTTCGACGACACCGAGTACCGCACGCGCATGCTCCTGGCGCTCAACCTGTGGATGCTCGACCGGCATGACGAAGCGAAACGCTACTTCGATTGGGACGCAAACCTCCCCGTCATGAAGATGACGGACGAAGAGAAAATCATGATGTTCGAAACGTACTGATGCCTTCGTCAACGCGCGGTTTCGGTTTACTTGAATCCTGGCTCGCGCACGCACGGGCACAAACGGCCGATGCACTCATACCGGAAACGCTGCGCGATGGGACAATCGTTGATATCGGGTGCGGCGTGCCGGCGCTGTTTTTGGAACAAACCCGTTTCGCGCGAAAAATAGGCATCGATATAAGGGGTACGAATGGCATGGAACCCGTGACAGGGATCGAACGCATCGTCCACGATGCATGGGCAGCACGACTACCGCTGGCAGACGCATCTGCAGACGTCGTAACGCTTCTTGCAACGCTCGAACACGTTCCTCCTACGAGAACGCACGGACTCCTTACAGAAATATCGCGCATCCTCAAAGCCGGCGGCGTCGCGATTATCACCACGCCGACGCGCGCCGCCCGCCTGCCGCTCGCGATGCTTGCCGCTATCCGATTCGTAAGCCCTGCCGAGATCGAGGATCATAAACAATCGATCTCACTCGACGTGCTTACGCAAGGGGTCATCAACGCGAACTTACTCCCTGAACGCACGGGCACGTTCGAATGGGGATACAACCGCTGGCTTGTCGCCCGCCGTTCCGTGTTGCCGATCACCCCGCACGGAGTAAAATGATCTGTGATGAAATACACACGGTGCATCACTCCGGTCGCAATACTCACTGTCGGCACGGCCGTGGGCACGGCGGCGACCCTCATGTTTGCGCCACCGCGCGCGGACCTGACCGATGTCGGTCACTGTGACGGCTATGAATTCCTCAATCCTTACATCCGCTGCTCTGCGGAAGAAAATTTGGCAAAGAAAAAGGAATTCTCCGACGTGAAAACCTTCCTGCAGGATAGGATTTACGCATGGAAAGGACAGGGACGAATCGACCATGCTTCCGTCTACCTCCGCGACCTGCAAATGGGTCCCGTTATGGGCATCGGGGAAGATGAACCATACTCTTCCGCAAGCCTGCTGAAGGTCGCAGTCATGCTCGCAGTCTTGCGCCAGGAAGAACTGAACCCCGGCATACTGAACCAACGCATAGAAGTGCAACCGGAATTCCTCTCTTCGTACGAACACGAAATCAGACCCACCGCATCGGTAGAAGCGGGCAAGATCTACACGACGGACGACTTGCTCGAATACATGATCGTCCACTCCGACAACAACGCGACGAACGTGCTCAGTTCGTACCTGAATTCACTGACCGACGACGGGTCACCGGTCATGCGAACCCTGGAAGAACTCGGATTCATCGGGCAATTCAAAACCGACGACCTTCTCTCGGTCAAACAGAGCGCATCGATGTTTCGTATGCTATATAATGCATCGTACCTCAATAAAGCCCTCAGCCAAAAAGCCCTCGATCTCCTCGCACGGACAACCTTCGACGAAGGAATCAGTTCCGGCCTCCCGGGGCACATCAGGGTCGCCCATAAGTTCGGCGAGCGCATAAAGGAAGACGGAACGAAGCAATTGCACGATTGCGGTATTTTTTACTCGCATGAAAGCGACTACCTTCTCTGTATCATGACACAGGGGAAAAGCATACCTAACCTCGAAGCCACCATCCGGAACATTACAGAAATCATTTACAAAGAAATCGAAAACAGGGA
>DALYDP010000008.1:0-6143 GCA_031973095.1 Candidatus Peribacteraceae bacterium
CCACCAAAAAGTAACCAAAAAGTCTCCAACGCCCTACCCCCGCAACTGCACGCTCCTGGTCTCGCGTCGTCGGCAATGTCGCACGTTGCTCGCCGTCGCTCGACGTTTCGCTCGAAGCGAAAACAGGAGCTACCCCGACACCCCCCAGGGCGTTGGATCCGCGCTCCGCCGAACGGGAGGAATTTCTCCGTACGCCATAGCGGTCCATCCCTGCTTCACCCTTCATGGCCTGCTTATCGGCGACACTCGATGGTTCGGCAAGCTTGCTTGCCTGCCGGCAGGCAAGCTCACCATGACATAGTGGAGTAGCCCCCATGTCACCCCGAGCTTGTCGAGGGGCCCAAGCCCCTGACGAAAAACCTTTTCGAAACAACTGAACGGTGACTATGTATGAACAGCTCGAAGTAAAACCATGAGGCCACTTGACGATACAAAAATACCGAAGAAACGGCGGCTGACGTTTGATGGCTATGTCCTATTCCTTGAACTTATTCGTTGGCGCAAAAAGTGACGAGAATCTTTTTTATAAAAAAATCACGATCTCTCCCACATCACCCCCGCCGCCTTGAGTGCTCGCTCGATGGTCTGTGACGGCGGACTCTCCGCGTGGACGACTTTCAGTGTGGAAGGGGATTGGAACGACAGGCGCCACGCGTGCAGGCACACGGCTTCGATGCCGAGCTTTTCCGTGAGCCGCTGGCTCTGACTCGAACAGTACGCAGGATCGCCGAGAATCGGATGCCCGATGCCGGCGAGGTGCACGCGGAGCTGGTGCGTGCGGCCGGTGTGAAGGTCACACGCGACGAACGACGCTTCGTTTCCCGTGCCGAGCGTGCGGTACGTCGTACGGGCATCGCGCGCGCCTGCGGAACCAAGAATGGTCATCTTGGTACGGTCGGCGGTCGAGCGCCCGATCGGCGCGTCGATGACCGCCGCGGCAGGGGACGGCTTGCCGTACACGAGCGCGAGGTACGATTTCTTCACGGTACGCATTTCGAACTGCATCTGCAGCGTGCGATGCGCGTCGGGCGTCTTCGCGATGAGCAGACAACCGGTGGTATCTTTGTCCAAGCGATGTACGAGTACGTGCGAAGCGGCGAACGGAATTTTTTTATCCGCGAAGAGTTTCGCTAGTCCATGCAACACGGTCTGCGCATCCGGCGGGATGCCTGTTCCGGGATGGACGGGAATACCCGCCGGCTTGTCGATGACGAAGCATGCATCGTCTTCGTACAACACGGGTAGCGCGATATTCATTGGCGTCACGCGCGTCTCCGTCGCGTGCGTTCCGTCCGACGTTGATTCGACCGTTTCGCCGGTCTCGACGATCAGCGCCGCCTTCCGTGCGAGGCGTCCGTTCACGAGCACGCAACCCGCCTCGATCTGTTCCCGCGCGTGCACGCGGCTGATGCCCGCGACCTCTGCGAGGAAGCGGTCTAATCTCACGTTGCGGTCGACGATCCACGACGTCATATCGGCGCCAGTCTACCCGGCTTCGCATTCCCGTGCCGGGGCAAGCCCGATTTGACAATAGGCTGGTGTAGGATCGCCCCATGCGTCGATTCCTCACAGTCCTGACCCTCGGGGCGACCCTTCCCCTCATGGCCGCGGTGCCCGCGTCACGCGTGCGGGAACCCAACGCCGTCTTCGTCTACGGCATGCCGGAATCCGGCAGGCTGCAGGCCACGCTGTTCGACCGTGCCAAACAAAAAGCAATCGACCACATCGACGCGTACGTCGAATTGCCGATCGTCGCGGGTGTCTCGATGGGCGCCAACGACGCGGTGCAGTTTTCGCCGGCCACGAGCAAGGTCTACGCGCTCGTGAACAACGTAAGCGGATACGACGGATCGACGGTGGATGAACGACTCGGCTACGATCTCGCGATCGTCGAAGCATCGTTCGACTTCAAGAAACCCGCCACGGTCTTTTCCTGCGACGGGTGCTTCACGGAGCAGTGGCTCGTGCATCCCACGAAGCCCGTTCTCTACGTGTCGGTTCCCGATCAATTCGGCGACGGCGGCGACCAATTCAAAAACGCGAAACTCGTCGAAGTCACGCTCTCGCCGAGGCTCCGCACGCGCGTGCTCGGCCGGATCCCGCCCCACGCCGCGCTGCGCGTGACGCCGGACGGGAAAAAAGTCTTCGCGTTCGCGCAGGCGACCGGGAGCCGTGAACCGTATGGCGCGCTCGTGACGATCGATCCCTCGACCCGCAGACGCACGCAGACGACGGTGAACTTCCCGACATACAATGTCTTCGGCCTCCAAACCGCTCCCGCCAGCGCGGACGCGTCGCCCGACGCGCTCGAAATGGCGTACCACATGGGCACGATAGATCTGCTTTCCAAGAAAACGACCGCCATCGCGGAGACATCCCCCTATGCACTCGATAACTGGTTCATCGGTTGGTCCCGTAACGCCGATCGCCTGCTCTTCCAGCTCATGCAGAAGAGCGACGACCCGAACGAACGCCTGGAAGTGCCGCTGCTGTACGACCGGAAAAAGAAAGAAGAATGGATATTGCCGCTGCAGGATGCGAATTTCCTCGATTGGGCTCCGGCGCAAACCGCCATTCTCTTTAAAAAGCGCGGCGATATCGGCTATTTCGACCTGGAGAAGAAGGCCTGGGTCTTCGTGGACGAAGGCATGGACGGCGCCTGGGTGACGATGCCGACGAAACGGGTACCCAAGCGCTGAGTACGCTACAATCCCGCCATGTCCGACCTCCTCACACGCAGCGTCGCCAAGGTGATCCCCAAAGACCTCGCGGAAGCGAAGGTGAAGAGCGGGAAGAAAATGCGTCTCTACTGGGGGATCGATCCCACCGGCGCGCGCATCCACGTGGGCCACGCGGTCAACCTCCGGAAGATGAAGCAGTTCGTCGACGAAGGGCACGAAGTCATTTTCCTCGTCGGCAGTTTCACGGCGATGATCGGCGACCCGACAGACCGCGCTGCGCTGCGCCAGCCGATCACCGCGGAAGACGTGCGCAAGAATTTCGAGACGTACAAAGAGCAAGCGTCGAAAATCCTCGATTTCTCGAAAGTGCAGGTGAAGTACAACCACGAGTGGCTGGAGAAGCTCGGCTTCTCGGAGATCCTCGGCCTCGCGGGCAACTTCACGGTGCAGCAGATGATGCAGCGCGACATGTTCGAGAAACGCATGAAGGAAGGCAAAGACATCGGCGTGCACGAATTCCTCTACCCGCTCATGGTGGGTTACGACTCCGTCGTGCTCGATGTGGACGTGGAACTCGGCGGCACCGACCAGGAATTCAACATGCTCGCGGGCCGCACGCTGCAGAAGGCGTTCGGCAAGCGCGAAAAATTCGTGATGACCGTGAAGCTCCTCGAAGGCACCGACGGCCGCAAGATGAGCAAGAGCTACGATAACTGCATCTACCTCGACGACGCGCCGAACGACATGTTCGGCAAAGTCATGAGCGTGAAAGACGACCTCATGGAGCAGTACTTCGAGCTGTGCACCGACGTCGACATGGCCGAAGCGAAGAAAATCCTCAAGGGCGACCCGCGCGACGCGAAAGTGCGCCTGGCGAAGGAAATCGTGACACTCTACCACGGCTCCACGGCCGCGGACGCAGCGGTATACAACTTCGAAAACGTGTTCGGCAACGGCGGCGTGCCGGATGACATCCCCGAGGTAAGTGTGAAAGACGGCGAAACGCTGCTTGATGTCCTCGCACGCGAAAAACTCATCGCGTCGAAGAGCGACGGTCGCCGACTGATCGACCAAGGAGCGATCACGATCGACGGGGAGAACGTCACCGAGATCCACGCGCCGGCCGTTCCGGGCGTGGTGAAGGTGGGCAAACGGAAATTCCTGCGGATCAAATAATTGACTTTCGCCGGAAGAATGAGAAATTGTGCATGATGAAGGTTCCAAAAGGAAATCCTACGGAACAGCTAACAATGCTTGATCGTCTTGCTAGAGATCCCGTTCTTCTTGAAAATTTTTTAGGATCTGCAATGGATGGATTAAGTGATGAGGAACAACTCTTTGAATTGGGAAATAGATGCTTTGGCAATGAAACTGCAAACGTCATCAAGAATGTAAAAGAGGGGGATCCTGGCGGTGCTTTCGCAATGGTTTACACAAAAGTTCTACGCATTCGATCAAACGTCACACATGTAATGACGAACGATACCGACAAGCAAGGTGAAACATTCCCAAGGGAGCCTTTAACAAGCGCAGAGGATGAAAGTGAAAACCCTTGCGCAGATGAACCTTTCATAGAGGGTAAATCTAAAGACGGGAAGTCTCCAATGAATAATCTTAGAAAACAGGATCGCGACCCGCCGACAGCAGGATCTGGGGGAGGACACTCGCTGTCACTGTAATAACCACGGAAAGAAGCATCGCATAGCCGGCGTTCTTGGTGTCTTTGGACATAGATCAGCAGGCAGAGGAAAGAAGGCGCTTGGTGACGGTGCAGCCCATGGACTGCAACCGGCTCTGCAGGCGCCGGGCGGTGGCATCCCGCGTGGGCGAGAGCACCACCCGGACCTGGCAGGGAACCGGAAAGCTACGCACCATCTGAACCAGCAGATCGCCCTGCATCATCAGTGCGCTGGCGTCGATGGAGACGGATGCAGCGCCGGAGAGGGGAGCGGCGGGGGAGAGGGTGGGCATGTCCGTAGTGTACGCTCGTACACCCATAATGCAAGGACGGGGCGCGGGAAAAACGCGCGGGCTTTTTCTCTTGAAGCCGCTGCGAAAACCGCGATTACTCTTGCCCGAAAAAAGATACGCCCTACCATCGTCCAGCTTTCATAGCCAGTCGGAGCATATAACTCTGGCGACAACCTCGTTGCCTATTTACTCGCTAAAAAAGACGCCCGGGTCGCGGGCGTCTTTCGGATTCTCGAGGGGTAGGGGATCAGAGCATCGCGTCGAACGCGGCCTGGAACGTGGCGTAGGGGTAGGCTCCCGAAACGCTCTTGCTCTCGCCGTCGTCGGACACGATCCAGAAGCCCGGCGTGCCGTTGATGCCCGCGGCGGAACCGGCGGCCAAGTCGGCGTCGACCTCGGCGGCCATGTCGCCGTTATCGAGACAGGAATCAAATGACGACTTCAAGCCGAGGGCCTTGGCGTATTCCTTGAACTTGGTTGATGCGTCGCCGAGGTTGCTCCATTCGCCCTGCGCCTCGAACAGCTTGCCGTGCATTTCCCAGAACTTGCCCTGCTCCGCCGCGCATTCGGACGCCTCGGCGGCCTTGTGCGCGTTGCCGTGGAAACTGAGCGGGAAGTCACGAACGACGTACTTCACTTTGCCCGTGTCGACGTAGTTTTTCATGATGTCCGGCAGCGTCTGTTCGACGTGGCGGCTGCAGAAGGGGCACTGGTAATCCGTGAACTCGATCAGGGTGACCGTGGCGTCCGGATCGCCCTTCACGAAATCGTCATCGGCATCGGCAGGATCGCCCGCGGGCGTCGGCGTCGGATCGTCGGCAACCGGGGTCGGCGAGGGGGTCGGGGCCTTGCCGCCGCCGAGTGCGAGCGGACTTCCTACGCCCGTGGCGAGCGCATACCCGACGATAAGGCCGACGAGGCCCACCGAGACGGCGAACCAAGGAGTGTTCGTGGAATTGTTCATAAAATAAAAGGAGAAGAATGAATTGCACCGATGCTACGCGAGCGGGGAGCGTCAACAAAGCTACCACACCGCGTTTGGAAGGATCGCTCAACCCCAGAGTATGCCGCGAACGATCACACCCCTGCGGCAGCGCCCAATGCCGGATCGCATCGCACGCAGACGCTAGCGTCCGTGAAATTTCCTGTGAACTTCTTTGAGTTGAGGATTCGTAACATGCGTATAAATCTGCGTCGTGCTCAAGTCCTGGTGCCCGAGCAGTTCCTGCACGCTGCGGAGGTCGGCGCCGTTGCGGAGCAGGTCGGTGGCGAAGCTGTGGCGCAGCGTGTGCGGCGAGGGGTCGCTCACGATGCCCGCCTGCAGTGCGTACTTCTTCACCAGGTTGTAGATACTGATGCGCGAGAGCCGGAAGTTCTCGCCTGGCGGCATGATCTCGACTGCCTTCTCGGGATTGCGGATAAAGAGCGGGTTCAAGTGATCGGTGCGCGTATCGAGGTACGCCTTGAGTGCTTCGACCGACGAATCGGACA
>DALYDP010000008.1:6243-11117 GCA_031973095.1 Candidatus Peribacteraceae bacterium
AAACGGCGGATCCGATCGGGCGGATACACGTCCAATTCCTCTTCCTGCAGCAAATAACGTAGGAAAGCACGTAAAACGGTCAAATGGTGGTTGCGGGTACGGACCGCGAGGGGAGTGCGCGTTTTCGATGTTTCAATACCCAATTTGTATTTCAAATCGCGAACGGTGTCTTTGTTGATATCGGTCACGGAATCAACGGACAACAATCGCTGGGTGAGTGTCAACGATTCGCGGTAATTGCGGATCGTGAGGGGAGACTTGTTTTCTTCCGTCTGCAGATAGACGAGGTATCGATCGACTGCCTGCGCGAACCCGAGGGGAGTGGAAGCCTTCGACATACGCAGGTTAACATAATGCATTTTATGTTAACTAATCAATTGACCCCAAGGGCGTTTATGGGCTGATAAAGGCATCTAAGCCCCGGAACCCGCCCGCGGATTGATGACATCATCATACTCATCAAGAGTCATGAAATTGTCGGCGCCGAGCGCGTAGTACATGTATGCCGCGAGTTCGCGCGCGACGCTCCGCGACTCTCTCTCCTGCGCCGGACGGTCCGGCACGCCGTAGGTGGGAAGGCTCCCCCATCCGGCCCGCTTAGCGAGCAAGCGGATACGGGCCAAATGGTAGCGATCACTGACCGCGACGACGGTTGCACAGTGTTTTTCCACGAGAATCCGTGAATTGGCGAGATTTTCCTTGGTCGAACGCGCCGAATCCTCAATGAAGATATCGCGTCCGTCCACGCCGTCGCGGATCGCCTCTTTCCGCATGACTGCACCCTCGCTCATCTGCCACGAATCGCCTTTTCCGCCGCTTAAAATGAGTGTGTGAACTTTTCCTTCTTTCCACAAAGCCGCAGCGCCGGCAACGCGCCGGACGATGGCGGGGCCGGCCATGTCGGTGCCGCTGATCGCCGCGCCGAACACAAGCGCACAATCGGCCGGAAAGGTGGCATTGCCCCGAAAACCGAGAAGTATGAGGCAAAAAGCCGAAAGCACCGTCACGGCAAGGATCGTCGCGATCGTGGCGATGCCGGCTGCGATGACGCGGAGCGCACGGATCATTCTTCCTGGGTAACCGAAATGTGTGCGGGGATCTGCGGCAGCGTATCTCCCCACGGCGGCCACATCGAAACGCTCGCCGTCTCGACTTCCGGCATATTGCGGATGATGCGCAGCGCTTCGTCGATGGTCAACCCCGCGACGTGGTCGCGCACGCGCTTGGCAAACAGCGCGCCGTCGGGCGTCAGCGGGTCGAGCACATATTCCTCGGTCGCGGAGAGGTCCACCGTCAGCTTGATCCACGAAAGATCTTCGCCGTAATCGATGACGTGGACGACGAGGCTTTCGTCGGACAATTGTTCATCGAGAAGCTTCTTCCCTTCCCGCACGTGCGAGAGCAACTCCGAACGGAGGAACTCCATGATCGAAAGCGAATCGTAGGCCGTAGCCACGTACACGATTCCCCCTTCCACGGGTACCGACGCGACTTCCTGCCCGATGAACTGCGTGGGAATGACGAAGCCGGAATACGTGAGTTTCGTAAGCTCCCCGTAGCGGAGCAGCCGCGTGCCAAGCTCCGGACTCTCCGCGTTGAGCAGGTCGATGCGTTCGTCGACGAGGTTCTTGGCGTTCGCGAGCAATTCCTGCTCGAGGCGCTTCTTGGCGATCTCCAGGTCTTCCGCCGTGAGCACCGTCCGGTACGCCGTGCTTCCGCCGGACGCGGCTTTGGGATTCACGGCAGTCACGAGCGCGCGCGACGCCGGATCAAGACCGGGCACCTGCCATTCCACGCCCGCGGGAACGTTGCCGCGTTTGCCGATGATTTGATTGAAGGCGTCGACGTTATCGGCTTTGGCTAGCATGGTGACGGAGCCTTTCGCCGGAATGATCACCGGCCCCAGCGTACGGAACACCATGCCCGCCTGATTCTGGAACCTGGTTCCTTTTCTGAGCGAAAATTGTTCTCCCGACGCGTTCGATATCTTCAACTCGACCGTCGCGGCAGTGCCGATGAATTCCTTGCTGATCTGGTCAAACGTGAGCGAGCGCTCGTCACGGATCTCGATCGTACGGAGCGGCAACGTACGCACGCGCGACGCGGGCAGATGGGCGCCGCTCTGCACGAGGAACACATTCACGGTCTGCGTGACGGCTTCCTGACGGGGCTTCACCACCACCTCGGCGGACGGCAGCAAGCGGAACACTACGAAAAAAAACAGTAATCCCGACAGCCCCACGAGGCTGTAGATGCGCAAGCGGGGCATCGTGACGAGACCCATGCGCTGGAGTTGCGACTTAAGCTGCTGGCGCCACACATGGGGCGAAAACACACGAAGCGCGTCTTGGAGCTGGGGATGCTTTTCGAGGAGCTCCTTGAGGTCGGCGGTGCGGTCAATGACGCGTATGCCCTTCGAACGAGCTTGCCTCACGAACGCGGGATGCTTGGTCGCGACGTACGCCTTCGTCGACTGAAGCGCCTTCAACAAGGCCTCCGTCTGCTCCTCCGAGGTGAAAACGTCGCGCTCGCGTATGCCAAGGAACGCGACCGCGCAACCGGACGGAGCCATGCCGAGCCGTCGTCCGAACGCATCGAGATTCTCCTCTTCGCCGAGGATGCATATCTGCAACGCCTTTTGAGGTGTCGAATCTGCCATCGTTTACGAACGGAGGGCTGCCAACGCGGGAAGATCTCCATCGGCGAGAAACTCGAGCATGGCGCCGCCGCCGGTGCTCACGAATGAATACGAATGAAGCGACATGCCGTACCGATCGTGGACCTCGAGCGTGTCGCCGCCGCCGATGACCGTGAACGCACCAGCCGCCGTGGCCGATGCGATCGCGTTCGCGACGACGATCGTCGTTTTGGAAAATGCTTCGTTTTCGCAATACCCAAGCGGTCCGTTCCACACGACGGTCTTCGCCTTCGATACGGCGGCGACGATGTTTGCCGCGGACGCGGGGCCCAGATCAAACACCGCGTCGGACGGTGTGATCTCGTCCACCATGCAGAAGCGCGCGTCCGTCGTTTTCTCGGGCGACGACGCGACGACCGCGTCGACGGGCAAGAGGATCGACCCGTTCGCGGCATCAAGGATGCGCTTGGCGGTGGGCACTTCCGCGGGATCCGAGAGCGACGCGCCGATAGGCTTGCCACTGGCCGCAAGGAACGTGTTCGCGATCGCTCCGCCCACGACGATCGTTTCGGCGCGGCCGAGGAACGCCTCGATGACCGGCACCTTGGTTTCCAATTTCGCACCGCTCACGATCACGCACAAACCGTCATTCGCTCCGCGCACTTTCGAGAGCGCGTCGACCTCCTTCTGCATCTGCAACCCCATGGCATGTGGTAACAGCACCGGAACGCCGACCATGCTCGCGTGTGCGCGGTGCGCGTTACTGAACGCGTCGCACACGTAACAATCAGCGAGCGCCGCCAATTCTTTGGCAAATGCAGGATCGTTCTTCTCTTCGCGTTCGTCATACCGCAGGTTTTCCAGCAACAAGACCTCGCCCGGTTTCAACGCGTCAGCCATCGCCGTCGCCTCCGGCCCCGTGCACGATGGAGCAAACGAGACGGGCCTGCCGAGCAACGCCTCCAATACGGGCACGAGCGGTTCTTGGCTCTCCTCCGGCACGACCTTTCCCTTCGGGCGACCTTGGTGCGCCATGATGATGAGCGAACCTTTCCCTACGATCGCGAGCATCGTGTCCTTCAACGCGTCAATGCGCGACGTGTCGGTAACCATGCCATTTTCGATGGTCACGTCAAATCCTGCCCTGAGCAGAACCTTCTTTCCCTGCAGGTCAAGTTCCTCGAATCGGGTAACGTTGGACATGGCCAGCAGTGTACCGACATCGGCGCGGCGCTGCTACGATTGCGTCGTGGAGATCACTCCCCTCACGACCACTCCCCTGTCCGCGTTCCTCGCGTGCGTTCTTGCACACGTCGTCGCGTTATTCGTGTTTCCGCGGCTCGGCTTGCTCGACTCACCTGAGCGCTACGGACACAAGCGCCCGGCACTCCCCTACCCCACGGGCATCCTCGCCGCCGCGATCTTCGTGGCTTTCCTCGCGGCGTACGGCACGACGACACAAGATTTTGGCTTACTGCTGAGCGTCATAGCGCTCTCCGTCGTATGCTTCATGGACGACCGCGCGCGGCTATCGCCATGGGTGCGTCTCCTCCTGCAAGGAAGCGTGGCGCTCTCGCTCTTCGTCACGGGCACGCGCATCTACACGCTCACGAACCCCCTCGCGGATTTCGGGATGGGCGAATTCCTGAAACTCGACGCGTGGACAGTGACGTTCGACGGCGTCGGTCCGCTACCGGTGGTGAGCGGACTCTTTACCGTCGCATGGATCTACCTAACGGTGAACGCGCTCAACTGGTTCGACGGCGTGCCCGGTCAAACGAGCCTGCTCTCGACGGTGGGATTCCTCACCATCGGCTTCCTCTCACTCTCGTCGCGCGTGGACCAACCCGAACTTGCACTGGTCGCGTTCGTGCTCGCGGGTCTCGCCGGCGGCGCCACGCTGTTCGAATTACCCGCCCCGCTCCAACGGGTAGTCCCCGGCGACAGCGGTGCTATGTTCTTCGGCTTGCTGCTCGGCGTGCTTACCATCTACGCAGGCGGAAAAGTAGCGACTGGCTTCCTCGTGCTGGGCGTGCCGCTCGTCGATTCCGTGCTAGTGATCCTGCAACGCGTTTCCTCCGGAAAATCGCCCCTCAAAGGATCGCACGGCGGCGAACACCTGCACCATCGCCTACTCGCCATCGGCTGGTCGCCATGGGCGGTCATCGCGCTCACGGTCGGACTCGGCGCGGCGTTCGGCGTCACGGCGCTGTTCCTCTCCACGTTCGGCAAATTC
>DALYDP010000008.1:11217-14076 GCA_031973095.1 Candidatus Peribacteraceae bacterium
CCGGATGGCTTCTACGCGCGAAACGAAAAAAGGTAACATCGATTTACGCATTATTTTACATTGCATTAGGCGATTCTCGCCAGTATGGTGATTTCCGTTGCACGGCGTTTCCGTGCCCTTCTTCCCCCCACATCCTATGCGTACATTCGCATCGATCGCGGCGGTGGCGTCCATCGCGATGGGCCTCTCCCCGCTCTCGGCCTTCGCCGCCGCGGCGACGACCGACGTTTCCGAGGACGAGGTCCTCAAAGTCATGGAAGAACAGTCCGTCATGATGGACGAACGCTCCTCCATGTATTACCCCGGCCCGTACGGCGGCGGCATTTCCGTCGACGCCACGGTGACGAAAGAAGTCACGCCCGACTTCGTGGCCGTGAACGGCTACTGCGAGGCGTCCAACAGGGACTCCCGCGACGAGGTCCGCACGGAACTCATTAAGACATTTAACGCGATCAAGTCCGAAGTCGGTTCCGACGGCCGCGTACGCCGCAGCGGCACCCCATCCGTGTACCCGTACTACGACACGCGCACCGGCATGCCGACCGACAAAATGTCAGGCAGCATCAGTATGGTCGTCCACGTGACAAACATCGACGCCGCCCAGCGCATCTCCGACATTCTCGACAAATACTCCTGCAATCCAAGCTGGGACGTGCGCCTTATCGATACGGAGGATCACGAAATCGATCTCCTCGACCAGCTGGTCTCCAAGGCCAACAAGCGTAAGACCGTGTACGAGAAGCTCCTCGGCAAGAAGCTGAAAAACATCATCGGTGTATCGCTCTCCACATGGGTCGACGGTTGGTCAAGCTATGATCCCGAAACGAACAAGGCCGACGCCACGACAACGCTTTCGATCATATTCGACATCGGCTCCGGCGCGCGCGTCGTGCCGATGATGGACAAGGCCATGCCCAAGGGCTGATCGTTCGTTTCATCGAACCATGAAAAGGGGCCGCTGATCGCGGCCTCTTTCTTTTATCTGTCATGGCGAGCGTGCCGAGCCATTACTTCGCGGGCGCGATGGGGGCGCTTTGGAAGGCGAAAGGCTGGAGCAAGATGATGACCGTACGGTTGCCGCGCGGGAGCATGCGCACCGTGGCGACACCGTCGACGAAGTCTTCTTCACGGAGCACCGGCGGGTCGAATTCGGCTTCGCCGTACGCCGTGCGGAGGTACACGTCTTTCGTGAGCTGATCCTCGTCGGTCTTTTTACCGTTCTCGTCGAGAAGCGTAATGCGCACCGTCATCCATTCGCGCTGGACGAACTGTCGGGCGGTTTGGATCTCGAACGACGCGACGGAGTTGCCGCTCGTTTGCTGGACGGGCGCGGACGGCGAGGCGATGGCCACCGTGCCGGACGGAATGGCATCGGGCGTGATCACGGTCGGGGGCGTACTTGAAGCAGGAGCCTGCGCCACGGCCGAAGGTGCGGCATGCGCCTGCTCTTCTTTCTGCAAGCGGGCGATGCGCGCGTTCTTCCGCTCCGCTCGAAGTTCGGCGGCGGAACGCTTCGGCGCGGAAGGCCTGGAAGGCGCGGCCGCGATGGGCGACGAACCGTCCCGGTCATACTTGGCGGGAGCGCGGTTCGCCTGCACGAGGAGCATCGGGTGCACCGTAAGTTCCTTCAAACGCTCCTGGTGGAAACCCTTATTGATGGCCTGCGTGGTCGTGAGGCCGGCCGCACGCGCTTCGGCACCGGTGAACGGCCAGTACGGGTGCCACGGCGCGTCGTCGCGGTCGACTTGGAAGTGCAGGTGCGGTCCGGTGACGAAGCCCGACTGGCCCGAGAGACCGATCTGCTGGCCCTTGGTGACAAGGTCGCCTTCGCGCACGAGCTGCGAGCTCAAGTGGGCGTACACCGAGTGCAGAACCGTTTCCTTCTTCGGGTTCTCGGGATCCGGCATATGCGGGTGACGCACAACGATGTATTGGCCGTACCCGCCGGCATCTTCGCGGACCTGCGTGACGATGCCCGCGGCGATGGAGCGGATGGGCGTGCCGACGGGAACACGGATGTCGACGCCCGGGTGGCTACCCGCGCCTTCTGCACCCGTGTCGTACGAACCCAAGTTGCCGACCGAGTACGTACCCGTCATGTCGAAGCCCCTCTTCGCATCGGCCTGGTTGTAGACCGGAAGCGGGATGAGCAAGTCCTTCGGAACCTGGCGGAACGTATGCTCTTCGCCATTGCCACCGTACGCACTCCACTTCGTGTAATCCGGAACAAGCTCGATCGGCGTGACGGTTCCGTCATACGTTACAAGCGCATCGTCGGCATTGCCGAGAACCGCCTTCCAGAACGCATACCATCCGTGGTCCCCCGCCATGTTGCCGGTCACGAACGCCACCAAGGACAACGCGGCCATGAAGAACGACGACTTCTGCTTCAGGTACGAAGCCGCTTGTCCCTTCCTCTCCTTCGCGCGATGGATCTTCGTACGCTTGAAGCCGTGCTTCTTGGCCGAAGTGATGCGTGTAAGATGCATGATGTTTGTGTGATGGACTGTTATAAGTATTGTATCATAATTACATTTATACGTCAATGATCGATACGGTTTTAGTGCGAACTACTGCGGAAAGCGACACGGAAGCGGCTGGATCTTCCCTCGCGCGCTCCCTCCTCAAAATTCCGGTGACGATCGGCCTTTCCGGCGACTTGGGAGCGGGTAAAACGGCCTTCGTACGCGGGTTCCTCCGAGGGCTGGGGTACGACGGTCTTGTTGCCAGTCCCACCTACGCGTTGGAGCAGCGATATACGACGGATAGAGGAGAAGTGATCCACGTGGACTTGTACCGCTTGGAACCGGCGGAAGCCGCCCGCCTGCTGCGCGAAAACGATGCCCACGGCGGCATCCG
>DALYDP010000008.1:14176-24486 GCA_031973095.1 Candidatus Peribacteraceae bacterium
CATGGAAAGCGGCGCATCCGGAATCGACGACGCACGAAGAAGCGGCCGAAACGTTTTTGCGGGAACGGGGCTTTGTCGAACTCGGGGCGATCGTCGGCGAACATTCGATCCACTTCCCGCCCGAACGTCGCCATACGGTCGAATCGAACATCCTGTACTACGCGGACAAACGGTTCATCGGGAACATGCCCGTAAGCGTCACCGAACGGTACCGCGACTTCACGATGCGGTACCGCGGCGGTGTCCAATCGCCGGAAAACGCGCGTTGGGAACAAGAAACGATGACCACAGAACGGCTCCTCTTCCCGGACGGACCTCCCTTCTGACGGACTTGTCTAATGACGACGGATCAGAGATTCCAAGGAATGAATAATTCCGCTGCGAGATGCGCGACTTCGGCATTGTTAAGGCCGAGGAGAATCGGGGAAACGACGATGAGCGCAAGCGACGCCGCAAGGCCGACGACCGATACGATTTCGACCGCGGACAGCGACTTGCCCATGCGAAAATGCTCCTTTTCGAGATACGCGTGGATGTCCGCGAGGATGGTCAGGAAACCGTGCAACACGTGGGTTTTGGCGAGCACCTGCACGACGCCGCTGATGATGGCGATTTCCGTCCGAAGGATACCGCGGAGACCGGCGACGATCGGCAGCGCCGTGTGGCAATACACAGCGAACGCGACGCCGAGAGCGACGACGGACACGTCGATGAGATTTTCCCGCGCGACGCCTTCCGCGACTTTCAGCCACTTCCGACCATGGATGTCGCGGTACTTCACGACGTCGAGCGCCATGTGCCCGGCGATGAGCATCATGAACGCCCCCGCGTTGAAGAGCATCGCCGCAAGAAGCGTCAACACCCAGTACGCGGCGTTGAACGCCGGCAAATCGTCATGTGAACGCGCGATGGACGACAGGGACGAGAATCCGCGACGGAGTGTGTGTTGCATGTCTTCCCCATTCTACCACATTTATACTACTTTGCAATACTTATGACATACGTCAAATACCGTTCTTTCCGCGAACCACGGCCCTTACCCTTGCAATGCGCTCCGAAATTTCCGCTTCAAAACCCCGATCTGACGGCTGATAGAAATCATGCGGTTTCATGCCGACCGGAAAGTAATTGGCAGCGACAACCCCGCCTTCATGGTCATGGGGATACTCGTATCCCGCACCGTACCCTTGTTGAGCCATGCCTTTCACCGGCGCATTGCGCAGGTGATTCGGTACTTCGAGCGTGGGAGTCTGTTCCACGGCGTGCTTCGCACCATGTATCGCCCCTTTGATCGCGTTGCTCTTCGGTGCTTGCGCCAGATACACGCACGCATGCGCGAGAAAATATTCGCCTTCGGGCAACCCGACCATCTCGAACGCCTGCCACGCGGACGTGACGAACATGAGCGCGCGAGGATCCGCGTTGCCAATGTCTTCCGACGCGAAGATGAGCATGCGGCGCCAGATAAACCGCGGCTCCTCCCCGCCAGCGAGCATCGCGAACATCCAGATGAGCGCCGCATCCGGATCGCTGCCACGGAGCGTCTTGATGAACGCGGAGATCACGTTGTAGTGATCCTCGCCGCGCTGGTCGTAGCGCCTCGCGGTGCGGGTGAAGAGTTTCTGCGCGTCTTCGAGGGAAATATTCGTACCGGTCGACAAGATGGCGAGCTCCAACGCGTTCAACGCGATGCGCGCGTCGCCGTTCGCGATGGTCGCAATGCGTTCGAGCGCTTCGTCCGAAATCGTCACTTTGCCGCCGTACCCCTTGGGGTCCGCGACGGCGCGTTTAAGGATCGCCACGAGGTCCGCGACCGATAACGGCTGCAGGAGGGCCACGTGGGACCGCGACACCAACGCGGAATTCACCTCGAAGTACGGGTTTTCCGTCGTGGCGCCGATAAGGATTACCGTGCCGTTTTCGACGTACGGCAAGAGCGCGTCCTGCTGCGACTTGTTAAAACGATGGATCTCGTCGATGAATAGCACCGTTTTCTCGCCGAGCATGCCCTGCCTACGCTCGTCGGCTTCCTGACAAACTTGCTTCAACTCCTTTACGCCGCTGAGCACGGCATTGATCTGCACGAAACGAGCCTTCGTGCGATGGGCGATCACGTGCGCGAGGGTGGTTTTCCCCGTGCCCGGCGGCCCCGACAAAATGAGTGACCGCAGTTGATCCGTCTGGATCGCTTTCAGGAGCGCGGTCCCCTCGCCGAGGATGTGGCGCTGTCCGGCGAAATCCCCGAGCGTCGTGGGACGCAGGCGAAAGGCCAACGGTTCCTGCGATGTGGAGAGCGTCGGCATGGGGTCGAGTATAGCCAAAAAAGAGCGGATATGCGGCGAGTGCCGCATATCCGCCTTCGGACGATTCCGCAGTGCCGGAATCGTCCTGCCCCGGCGCCCCCAACGCAAACTCCCCAGGAGGACACACTGATCGTAAATGCACGGCAAAACCGATTAATGCGAATTGCGTATGTTCCGAGCATTTCTCCTTGCGTCATTTGCACTTCCGATTCGAAGCGAATGATTGTTTGGATACAGTATGAAAAGATTTCATTTCTTCCCCCTCCACCCATGTTCAGTCTCACGAAAATGGTCACGTGGATCCTCGGCATCGTGTTGGTGCTCATCGGCGTCGCCGGCTTCTTCGTCGATGGCACGCTCATCGTCTTCCAGGTCGATACGATCCACAACATCGTCCATATCCTCTCGGGCGTGGTCGGCATCGCGGCGGCCTCGAGCGGCGAATCGTACAGCCGCATGTACCTCATCGTCTTCGGCCTCGTGTACGGCATCGTGACGGTCGTCGGCTTCGTGAACGGCGGCGACATCTTTAACCTCTTCCAGACCAACGACGCGGACAACTACCTGCACGCAGCGGTCGCGGTGGTGGCGCTCGGCGTCGGCTTCGGTGGCAAGAAATAAAGGGAGCTCCCTGACACGAATACGGCCATCCGCGAGGATGGTCGTTTTTACGGACAATGAATTGCCTCGTGATGGGCGCTCAAGGCTTTCAAGACTCGATCTTTCCCGAACGTCTTCTTTAATTCGCGCAATTCCTCGATCGACACGCGCAACACGTCGCGCATGTAACGGGCGACCGTTTCCTGCACGGGATGGATACTCTCAAGGCTGGAAACATCGGGAAACTTCACACGTTGGTCAATCGCCCACGGAATGACGTCAAACGCGATGTCGCGGACGTAGCGCTGCTCCATGAGCGAGAGTTCGTATCCGAGAATGGCTTGTAACCGGTCCCTCGCAGCGAAAATGACGTTCGCGCGGGCAATTCGGTACTCTTCGTCCCCCTCCCTATCCTTCGATTCGCCCCACCTGTGGCAATGTTCCATCGAATGAAACATCGAGTCATGCGAGCCGGTCGGGTGGGCGGTGTTCATGGCGGCCGTCGAGCATCTCCCTCACGAATGCTCGGGTCAAGATCAACAAGGAAAAAGAGTTATCTTCCGCTACACTGGAAACAGAGTTACGGGGCGTAGCTCAGTTGGCTAGAGCGTCTGGTTTGGGACCAGAAGGCCGCGAGTTCGAGTCCCGCCGCCCCGACCACTCAATCTTTCGAAGTGACGAATACCGACTGCTTCACACCGAAGCGCTCGATTTCTTCCACGAACTCCATACCAATCTTCCTGAGTAACTTTACCGATGCGGCGTTCTTCGACTGCGTTTCTGCATATATCTTTTTCAACCCGAGATCATCGAATCCATATCGTAGTACTGCCGTAGCAACTTCGGACCCGAATCCCTTTCCCCAAAATTGCGGCAGCAGTTCATACGACAATTCATAATGTAGACCGTCGTGATACAGATCGATCGACACAATGCCCATGCAGTCGCCGGCTATTTTACTTTCGATAATCCAAAACGATATGGGCTTTTTCGCTGCAAGCATCTCATTGAACTTCTCCTGATAGCGCCCGGGTTGCACTGGTCCTCCTAAATGCGCCCTGGATTCCTCGTTCGAAAATACCTGACAAACAGCGTCATAATCACTCCTTGCAGGTGATCGCAAGATGATCCGATCCGTTTCCAGCATACGACGAGTATAGCAGTGCCGTCCGCTATAATACCGTCGTGCGCTGGCTCGTCCTTCCCCTCTCGAAATCCACGGCGATCGGCAACGGCCTCACGTACGGCAGCAATGATGCCACGGTGCGTCCGGGCGTGCTCGTGCGCATGAAGCTGCGCGGCAAGCCCACGCAGGGCATCGTGGTGGCCGCGGATAACGAATCGACGTTGGAGGAAGCGAAGGTGATGCCCATCGACGCGGTGGAGCACGAGATGCCGCTCTTGCCCGAAGCGTCGCTTAAGACGCTCCGTTGGATGGCGGAGTATTACCGCACGACCCAACGCCAGGCACTCACGCCGTTCTTGCCGCCTCCGCCGTGGCACCGCATTTTCCTCGCGGAGATGCGCGACCCCATGACCGAACTCCCGCTGCCCGCGGCGCCCGCGCTCACGCAGGAGCAGCAGAAAGCCGCCGACGGCATTCTCACTTCGACCGATAATAAGCCCACGCTCCTCTTCGGCGTGGCGGGCAGCGGCAAAACCGAGGTCTACGCGCACCTGATCCGCACCATGATCGCGCAAGGCAAACAATCGATCATGCTCGTGCCGGAAATCTTCTTGGCCGAACACATCATCGAACGCCTGCTCCAGCGATTGCCGCCGGATTCAGCCGTGGTCATGCACAGCCAACTCACGCCGACGGAGCGCCGCAAAGCATGGCTCAAGGTGCGCACCGGCGAAGCACGAGTAGTCATAGGCCCCAGGTCAGCGCTCTTCGCGCCGTGCCCCGACCTAGGGCTCGTGATCATGGACGAAGAACACGAGTGGACGTACAAGAACGAACAAACCCCGCGCTACCACGCGCGCGAAACCGCCGCGGAACTCTGCCGCAACGCGGGCGCGAAGCTCGTCCTCGGCACCGCGACGCCCTCGACCGAAAGCTGGGACCGGGTTCAGCGGGGCTCCTACAACGTCGCGCGCCTCGGCGAACGCTTCGGCGGCGCGGAATTCCCCACGGTGCGGATCGTCGATCTCGGGTCCGTCGACGGAAAACAATACCCGTTCTCGACGGCGCTCCTCGGCGCGATCCAGGAACGCCTCGATAAGAAAGAACAGACCGTGCTCTTCCTCAACCGCCGTGGACTTTCCTCCGGCGTGCTCTGCCTCGATTGCCGCAAGCGACTACTCTCGGCCGAATCGCAACTCCCCTACGCGGTGCACCGTGACGCGTCCGGCAGATCGTACCTGCTCGATCACCTGACCAACCAGCGTGCCGAGATCCCCGCGCGATGCCCCCACTGCGGCTCCGTGAAACTGCACCCCGTGGGTGCCGGCACGCAGAAAGTGGAAGAACAACTCGCCACGTACTTCCCGCACGCGCGCATCGCTCGCGCCGACACCGACGCGCTCAAGGACCCCGCGGACATGCGGAAGCTCCTCACTGCGGTGCACGCGGGCGAGATCGACATCCTGTTCGGCACGCAGATGGTCGCCAAGGGCCTCGACATCCCGGGCGTTACGCTCGCCGCAGTGCTCGTGGCCGACGTCGGATTGTCGCTCCCCCACTTCCGCGCGGGCGAGCACGCATTCCAGCTCCTCGCACAGCTCACGGGCCGCAGCGGACGTAAACACCCCGGCGAAGTGATCATCCAAACGTACCGCCCCGACGCCGCGGAAATCGCGGCCGCCGCGCAGCACCGCACCGAAGATTACCTGCGCGCGGAACTGGAAATCCGCCGGACGCTCGGCTATCCGCCCGCCACGGAAATGATCCGGTTCATCGTCCCCGCGCCCGACGCCGAACGCAGGGCCAGGAAACTGAAAGACGACCTCGCGAAGAACGCCAAACCGGGCACGACCGCCACGGCATCGCAAACGTTCTACGGCGGCGGCAAAGAATGGCACGTGATCCTGAAAGGCGCGAACCTACGACCCGTGCTTGATGGCGTGGACCTTGAAGGAGTGTCCACGGACGTGGATCCGATGGATTTGTTGTGATCGTGGGAAAACCAAGGTTTCCCCACGGGCCCCATCCTTCGAGGTGCGCTGCAGCCCTGCCTGCCGACAGGCAGGTTCGGCAAAGCCTCACTTCGCGCAGTCCGCTCGGCAAACTCGCGGTCGTTTGATGCGCCGCGGCCGATTCCAACGACGTTATAACGCCGTCCGCAACCGATGCAACGCGATACCCGTCGCAACAGCCACGTTCAGAGATTCCTTTTTCCCGAGCATGGGAATTTGCAACGCGACGTCGCAGAGGCCGATGAGTTCGTCCGACACGCCGGTGACTTCATGGCCGAGCACGAGGCAGATTTTCTCCGGCGGTTCGTACGCGGCGATGTCGACGGCGTCCGGCGTCAGCTCCAGCGCAGCGATCGTCCATCCGTCGGCCTTGAGTGCGGCGAGCACCGTCGCGGGATCCTCGGCATGTTCCCACGGCAACCATTCGTCGGCCCCGAGCGACGTTTTGCTGATCTCTTTGCGCGGGGGCGTGCCCGTGTACCCGGTCAGGTAGACCTTCTCCACGGCGAAGGCGTCGGCCGTGCGGAAAAAGGACCCCACGTTCCACAGCGAGCGGATGTTATGGGCCAATAGTCTTATCTGACGAGACATAGATACGTCATGGTGAGCTTGCCGAATCCATGACGTCGCCCTTCGTCCCTCGACAAGCTCGGGATGACATTGCTCAGGGCAACGTCGACTTTAGACCTTCATCACCTCTTCTTCCTTGTGCTTGCGCGTCTCGTCGATCTTCGCGTTGAAGGCATCGACTTCCTTCTGCAGCAAGCCTTCGAGCGTCGTGCGCACATCTTCGTCTTTGTCCTGCTTGATCGCGTCCACGGCTTTCTGGCGGTGCTGGCGGAGCGAAATGCGCGCCTCTTCCGCGAGCTTGTGCACGAGCTTCTGCAATTCCTTGCGGCGCTCTTCGGTCATCATCGGGAGCGTGAGGCGAATGACGATGCCGTCGTTCACCGGGTTCACGCCCATGTTGGAAAGCTGGATCGCCTTCTCGATGACGCCGAGGACGGTCTTATCCCACGGCTGGATGACGATGGTGCGCGCGTCCTGCACGCTGATCGACGCCACGCCCTTGAGCGGCATCTTCTGGCCGTAGGCGTCCACGTCGATGTTCTCGATGAGGGCTGCGTTGGCGCGGCCGGTCTGGAGCTTGGACAATTCACCCAGCAAATACTGGTGAACCTTCTGTCCGTCGGCGATGAATTGGGCGAGGCGGGGGTCTGTCATATGCGCCAAGGATAGCCCGAAACGCCTCAATGCACCAGTGTGCCGACTTTCTTACCCTTCACGGCGTCCATGAGCGTTCCTTTCTTGAAAAAGTTGAGCACGCGGATGGGAAGACCCTGTTCGCGGCACAAACTGAACGCGGATTGGTCCATGACGGCCAAACGCTTTTCGATGGCCTCCTGATACGTCAGTTCTTTGTACATCTTCGCGTCCTTATGTGCGTCCGGATCTTTGTCGTAGATGCCGTCCACGTCCGTGGCCTTGAGCAAGACATCGCAATTGAGCTCAAGTGCGCGCAGGGCCGCGGCCGAATCGGTGGTGAAGTACGGGCTGCCCGTGCCGCCCGCGCAAATGACCACGCGTTTCTTTTCCAAGTGTCGAATGGCGCGGCGGCGGATGTACGGCTCGGCGATCTGGGGCACGTCGACCGACGACAGCACGCGCGTATGGCACCCGAGGTGTTCGAGGGCAGATTGCAACGCGACGCTGTTCATGATCGTTGCGAGCATGCCCATGCCGTCGCTGACCGGGCGATCGATGCCGCTCTCCTTCATGTCGCGGTACCGCCAAATGTTGCCGCCTCCGACGACGACCACGAGCTGTGCGCCGTCCTTAGCCACCGCGGCGATGGTTTTTGCCACCGAATCGAGCGCAGTGCGGTCGATGCCGCTCCCCTTCTCGTTGGCGAACACCTCGCCGGACAACTTGAGCATAATACGCTTGTAGGCCATTAGTCGTTGGAGGAGGAAGACGAATCGGAAAGCGTGGCGTCGGCCACAGGAACGTCCTGCATGACGGGCGCATTCGAAACCGGCAACGGATCCACGATGGGCGCGGAGGAAGGCGCGGGCGTTTCGGGTTTCGCGACTTCGGTCATGGCCACGTCGATGATCGGCGCGGGTGCGGACTGTTCGGGATGCGCGGACGCGGCCGAAGGTTCGGACCACACCGTCGTACGGATGCGCGCCCAGAGCGCCGCGCAGGCCGCCACGACGTCGCGCCAACTATGGCGCAAATCACGGAAGGCACCGCGCGAGAGCGGACCGATGATCGGGATCTCGCGCCATTCCGATTGCGCGGCGTGGAGGAAACCGATGATGCAGAGGGCGAGCACGAGGAGTTCGGCAACCTTGCCCACGAAGGGCATGGCCCACACGACCAAGCTCAAGCCGAAGAGCACCGCACCCTGCCTGGCGTGAAACTGCACGAAGGGGCTTTCGCGCTTGGCGAAGAGCACCACGAGCGAGAGGATCCACACGTACGACAATGCTGCGAGGTCTTTGTTATCGGCGACGTCCTTCGGGTCACGGTGCGTCGTATCCATCGATGGGATTATATCACAAACGACGAAACCGCCGCTGCATCGTTACGAGTGATGGTACCCCCGGCAGGGATCGAACCTGCGACCTAGAGCTTAGAAGTCTCCCGCTCTTCCAACTGAGCTACGGGGGTAATGTCACTATTATAGCCGTTTAAGCCAAAAAAGTCAGGCTCTCACGCCTACGCTTCTGCAACGGTTTATTTCTTCCAAATCCAAAACACCCCATTCTCGCACGTCATTTGCCCTGCCATAACAGCGGCGATCAACCTCTCCGGCTCAACGACATGACGTCCCGGTTTTTCCCATGAATCGGCAACGAGAAAATTTCCTTTCGCGTCGTTGCCGTACACGACGACAAAATGTGTGCCAGTGCCTCGGCCGTACATCGCGCCGAACGTCACGAGCGCGATCAGTGGCCCCTTTCGCAGTCGGTCATACACCAATGCAGAAGTCAGACATGGCTCGATGAGTAACTCCCCCTTTTCTTTCAAGAAATGCCCGTACGAACGAAGGAACGACGTCGTGAGGTTTTTGCCGATCGCAGGCAACGATTTCCGCATCGCAGCCACTTTCTTCGCGAGAACTTTCTGCGAAAGTCCCGCCCATTTCTGGTCTATCAGCAAGCAGTCGAAGCTCACGTACGTCGCGGCAAACCCTTGCCGCATGCAAAACCGCGCGAGATCCACCCCGAACGTACCCCACTCCTTCCCCTCGTCGTCCTTGAGCATCGGGATGTCCTGCATAACATCCCGCACGTCGACGCGCACGTCATACGCGGAAAGGAGCATAGACACCGCCGACTGCCCGCACGAAATGTTCGTGGGCTGGTACACATGTTCAATGTCGTGCGAAACGGATTTCATGGACACCAGTATGCCTGATCACAGCGCCCCCAAATCCAGCGTCTCGTGCACGTGGAGCTTCTTCACGAACTCTTCGTCGTGGCTCACGAGGATCATGCCGCCTTCGAATGCGTTCAACGCGTCGGCAATGACCGGCAAATGGCGGAAATTGATGTGGTTCGTCGGCTCGTCGAGGACGAGCAGCGTCGGGCGCTGGAGCGTGAACCGCGCGAAGCACAGGAGTCCCTTTTGTCCTTCCGACAGAGCAATCGCCTTCGTCTGCACTTTGTCGCCGGGCAGCAGGAAGCGCGCCGCGGTTTCGTAGATTTTCTGATTGTCCGGCTTCTCCATCGCCGCTTCGAGGATCTGGTAGACGGTCTTGTCCATCGGCAGGTTCCGGAAATCCTGCGTGTAGTACCCCACTTTCACGCCGGGCGTCATCGCCGCGCCGTCCTCGGTGCCGTTCGCGAGGGCTTCAAGCAGAGACGTCTTACCGATGCCGTTGGGGCCGACGATCTGCACGCGATGTCTGCGGCGGATCGTGACGTCGCACTTCTTCTTCGTCAGCTTGTGGTCCTTCATCACGTGCACCGACGAAAGCTTCACGAGCGGTTTGTCGAACGGATCGGACGGGATCTCGAACGCGGGGATCGTTTTGTCTTCGCGGCGCACCTCGACCTTGTTCTCTTCCGCCTCTTCCACCGCATCGCGCATCTTGCTCGCGAGCTTGCGCATTTTGCCTCCCTTGTGCGAGAAGAAGTTGATCTTATCCTTTTGATCCTGGATCGACTTCTCCATGCGGGCGTTTTGGCGCTGCTCGCGTTCGATCTGCTCCTCGATCTTCTCAAGCACGTCGTAGTAGTCGCCCACGTACTGGTCGAC